>NZ_PEBA01000017.1:0-45907 GCF_002734235.1 Sphingobacterium sp. 1.A.5 | reverse complement strand
TGTAGCGTAACTTTCTGGCCTCGAATGGGAAAGTCTGAAATTTCAGTAGAAGGCATAAAACCCTTTGACTCCAACTTGCTGTTCTCATAGCCTGTCGGAGCAATATTAAGTTCATCTAAATAAATATGGAGTTGATTGTCGACCTGATCGACTTCTAAAATCTGGAAGTATTCCAAAAGCCCTTCCGGCATCAATAAGGATAGTAATTTACGTTCGGCTTCTTGCAAGGGATATTTGTATTAAGGACGCTAAACTAAGAAATTTTTAACACTCCCCCCAAGAATTCAGCTTGATCCAAAAATAGATCCTTTTTTCTTTAGGTTTGCCGATGCGGAAATAAAAAAACCCGCCTTAAATAATTAGTGCGGGTTTTATGTACGCCAATTAGGGTTCGAACCTAAGACCTACGGTTTAGAAAACCGTTGCTCTATCCAGCTGAGCTATTGGCGCTTATTTTGTGAAGCAAAAGTAGGTATTTGGTTGATAAATGCAAAATAAAATATGTTTTTTTGGTACAATAATCATTAACTGATTGCCTTTCAAACACATATTTTTCAGGGTGGTGCGGTTTGCAGCTTATTAACAGCTTGTGGAATTCAAAAAGATCTTTTGGATAAAATTTTTTTGAGGTTTAATGTGTTAAAAATCAGCTTCATTGGGCATAGGAGGGGTTTTCAATTGGTTTTATTTTCACTTTTTATTTGGAGATCAAGTCAGAATTTGTACTTTTGTCGCGGAGAGTTGGCAGAGTGGTCGAATGCGGCGGTCTTGAAAACCGTTAACTGTCACAGGTTCGGGGGTTCGAATCCCTCACTCTCCGCCAAATAATTCAAAGCCCGACGTCAGTCGGGTTTTGTTGTTTCTGGGGTTTTGCTCAATTAGTTTTAGTAAAAGCAATAGCGCTACGATCATCCGAATTTCTACTCAATATTAAACTTCAATATCTATCTTAAGAGTCAGAATGGTTTTATTTTTCAGTCAAAATAATTACATTGATGGAATAAAAAAATGTAAATGTTTTATCAAAAAATTATTCCAATTAAGGCCTTACAGGAATACATCCGATATTTTTGGGTATTGGAAGATTATGCTTATAAAACTTATAAAATTATCCCTGACGGATTAACAGGATTGATTTTTCAGGAGGAGGCCAATCTCTTTCTTGATAAGGAAAATCAGATTTTACCTCAAATGTTTTTATATGGGCAAACCACTCACCATAGCGAACAGAATTCTGTAGGAAATTTTAGAAATATTGGTGTTTACCTACAACCAACTACGCTAAAATCCATTTTTAATATCGAAGCATTTGAATTAACCAACCAGCACATTTCAATTGATTACCTTACTAAAGAGCCAATTCTAGAGCAACTTGTTAATGCAGGCTCAATTAATGAAAAAATTGAGATTATTTCCAAGTTTTTTCTTGAACGTATTCAGCAAATAAAATATACATCCAAGAACGTTGATTTTGCAACAACACTTTTGCAAAATGGGAAACGATTAAAGGACATTCAAATTGAGATGAAATTATCTGAACGTTCTTTGGAAAGGTTGTTCATACAATTTGTAGGTATTTCCCCAAAGTCATTTTCTAGGATTGTCCGTTTTCAATCGGGATTACAGGCACTACGTCAAAAAAACTTCCACAACCTTACGGATTTAGCATACCAAAATGAATATTACGATCAGTCACACTTTATAAGGGATTTTAAAACATTTACAGGAGTGAGCCCTCGACAATTCCTTCAACAGACGAATGAACAGGTAGAAAATTTTCCGGAATGGAAAGTTTAGATACTGTCGGTTTTATCCAATTTAAAGATTGCCTATCAAATTAATTTTGTTGTATCACTAAAAAATAAAGAAGATGATCAACGTAATTAATTGGTTTGAACTGCCAGTAAACAATTTTAGCAGAGCTAAAAAATTCTATGAAAGTGTATTGAAAATTTCATTGACAGAAATGGAATTTGATGGATTTAAAACATTAACCTTTCCTTTTGATGGAAACAATGTTTCAGGTGCCTTGGTGGAAAATCAAAGTGGTGAACCCAACAAGTCTGCTATCCTGTATTTTAATGCCGGTGAAAAATTGAGTCATGCTCTTGAAAGAGTTAAAGAAAACAATGGTAAAATCGTGATGGATCCAATGCAGATAAAATCAGGTTTTATCGCGCAGGTTCTGGATAGTGAGGGAAATAAGATTGCTTTATTTGCATTGGGAGCTTAATTTCAAAAAATAATTTATGTTAGCCATTACTCGAATAGGTGGAAGAGTTTCTGTAAATTTTCAAAACTTTAAACGTTGTAAATAAATAGAATTGTTTGACAGAAAGCAGTTAGACTTGAAAATGTAATTTAAAGAGTTATAACTATGTTATTTAAGGAAATACATCTGCAAGGTATAAAGTCAGGAGAAATCACGTTGGCATTTCGTAAGTGGCAAAAGGTTTCCGTAAATAGCGGAAGCCTTTTACATACTTCAATTGGTTTGGTTGAAATTGGCGATATTCAAGTTGTAAACGAAGTTGATATAACCGAAAGTGACGCGCAACAATCGGGATTTACTGATAAAGAACATTTATTAAAATCATTTGGAAAAAATAGCTCTGGGACTATATTTCAAATTTCCGTTCGTTATCATTCTCCGGACCCACGGATTAAACTAAGAGAGCAAACGGAACTTTCTGATCAGCATTTTATGGACTTGAAAAAGAAATTAGAAAGATTGGATAACTACAGTAAGCAAGGGCATTGGACAAATAAAGTGCTTTTAACCATAAAAGACAATCCTAATTTACACGCTATTGGTATTTCAAAATTGACAGGATTTGAAAAGGATTGGTTGAAGCTTAATATCCGAAAACTGAAAAATTTGGGATTGACGATGAGTCACCATATAGGTTATGAAGTTTCGCCATTGGGAAATAAATATTTAGACAAGCTCAGTAAACTAAAGTTAAAGAGCTAACTTAAATGTCAAAACCCTACATATTATCCATCAAAAGCACATTAAATCTATGTCCATCAGGGTCTGAGAACACAAATCCAAAATAACCTTCTTTGTCTCTAATAAGTTCTTTAATAATTATTCCTCCAGCATCAACGACTTTTTTATACCATTCCTCTACCTCATTTTGTGTCTCTGCTGAAAGGGTGAACATTATCTCATTACTGGCATTTTCCCAAGCCGGGAGATATTCTTTAATTAATTCTTCTTGGAAAAAGTGGATTACAAAATTGTCCTTTCCAAATTTGAAACTAGCTAAGTTAGGGTCATTATTTGGTCCATTTGGCGTAAGACCTAGTTTATTGTAAAATTCCCTCGAGCGGTCGGCGTTTTTAACGCTGAAGTTTGCCCATATCATTGAAGATTTCATGATGTTTGTTTTTCAAAGCAACAAACAGAACTGGCATATTGTTCAATCTAACACAATATGCCAGTGTGATTTTAATTATTTGGAGGCAAAGTTCCAGAATTCATCTTCTTCATCAATTCTTTCAGAAAACAACCAAACTTCTTTGATTTTATCATCTTCAATCCTAAGTAGGTCTATTCCATTCATGGATAATGACTTTCCGTCTTTTTCAGCTTTGAAATGTACGGATACAGCTACCAAATCCTGATTTTCTGAAATAAATTTTATTTCATCCATAGCAAAGGTTCCGTCGCTCCATTTTCCGAAATTTCCCAGATGACCAAATAATTCCATCTTTCCGTTGTAGGTTCCAGATTGAACTCCCTTACCTGGTTGATGCCAGACCGCATCATCTGCAAATAGATTTCCTACGGTTTCAAAATCTCCAATAGCTACAGCATTAAAATAATCCTGAACAATCTTTACGTTTTTTGACATATCTTATTTTTTTAATTATCAATTGTTTAATACAAATGTCTATCTTTACTATACTATTGTCAAGTACCTACCTAAAAGTATGGTACTTACATAAAGTAAATAAATATTGATATTCAGGTTATTAAAATGGAAATAAATATTTCGGATGAAAACTGCCCATTAAGAAAATCTCTGGAAGTGATTGGAGGGAAGTGGACCATGCTTATCATATATCAAATAAATGAGCGTACCATAAGATACGGAGAACTTAAAAGAAGTGTTGTTGGAATCAGTGAGAAAATGTTGATCAGCCAGTTGAAGTTTTTAACGGAAAAGGGCATTGTTAACAAGAAATCTTACCCTGAAATTCCTCCACGTGTGGAATATACATTAACAGAAATGGGGAAGAAATTACTTCCGATAATTAATAAAATTATTGAATTTGGACTTAACAACAATATTTAGTTTATGGCAATCAAGAATTCAAGCTTTCATCAAGTAAAATTTGATAATACATCATTAGATATTTTCTACAATTTATATTTACCAGATTCTGATTACCTAAGAGGCACTATTATTATTCTTCATGGAATGCAGGAGCATAGTGGTAGATATCATGAGTTTGCTGATTTTCTTTCTAATTCTGGCTTTGCGGTTCTGACCTACGATCATCCAGGGCATGGAAAAACTGCAAAGGAAAAGGACGATCTTGGTTTTTTCCATGCGAATCAACCAGGCGAATTGATGATTCACACAGGTATTGTGATGTCAGAATTTTTGAATGGAAAGCATCCTGAATTACCACATTTTATTATTGGTCATTCTTTGGGATCCTTTGTTACAAGAAATGTTGTTCAGCGGATAGGGGAACAATTCCATGGTGTAGTATTGATCGGTACTGGACATGCTATGAAAGGGAGTGCTTTGGGAACAATGTTTTTGGGATTGCTGAATAAGGTTGTTCCTAAAACAAGATCTAGGTTTATGAATGATAAATTTGGTGAGATTAATAATAGAAAATTCAAAGATGAGGCAAATCACGAAAACCTGAATTGGTTAAGTTTGAGCAAGGAGAATCGCGACTCTTACCTTTCTGATGAATTGAGTGGGATTGATTTCACGGATAATGCATTTTATGGAGCGGCACAATTGATGCTGTGGGGTAGTGGGAGTGGGTGGTATAAGAAAGTTCCTAATAAGTTGCCTTTTTTATTGATAAGTGGCGAAGATGATCCAATTGGAGATTTTGGAAAAGGAGTAATAACATCGGCAGAAGAGTTGATAAAACATGGGAACAAGGATATAAAATATCACTTATACCCAAAACTTAGGCATGAAATATTGAATGAGGACATTAAAGAAGAAGTTTACAAAGAAATATTAAAGTGGATTGAAGATCGGATGGGTCGATAAATTCATGTTGACAATAGGCTGTCAAAAAACTTTTTTTCTTTGCTTAAAATAATAATTCAACCAGATGAAAGAATTCATTGAATCATTTAATGTAATTGGTATTTCAGTAAAAACTTGTAATACCGATGGCAGTGCCGCGAAGGATATTCCAGCTTTATGGGAAAAATTTGCTGGAGAAAGATTAGATGAAAAGATCCCAAATAGGATGGATGATGCCGTGTATTGCATTTATACTGATTATGAAGGAGATTTTCAGCATCCCTATGTTACTATTTTAGGTTGTAAGGTGAGTTCTATAGATGAAGTTCCAGAAGGGATGATTTCTAAAATTATTCCAACTTCAAAATATGAGAAGATTAAGTTGGAAGGTAACTTCTCTGGCGATGCTATTTATGATGCTTGGACAAAAATATGGGCATCTGATTTGAATAGAAGTTATTTGGCAGATTTTGAAGTGTATTCTGCAGAACAATGCCAATCAGAAAATCCTTCCGTTGATATTTATGTGTCTGTAAAATAATAATTGATTTAACACTGATAATAAACCTAAAAATTATTCCAAAGACTGTGGTTCTAATAATCTTTTGTAATTATGTTTTTTGAATAATCTCCAGGAAATTGAATTTTAATTCCGACTTCTTTTTGCTGGTCAAATAGGTTAATCGATAATCGAGTTATGTGATTTTCTTTAAAATTTACATTGCTAACGATTTTAGATGCGATTAATTTATGGTTGAAATCATAGGCTCGAATTTCAAAATCTTGACTTATATTGTTGTCCGCATAGATCACAGATTTCAAAATATTGCCAGATTTCTTTGTGAAGCTTAATGCTTTGAACCTAAGAAATTTAGGGCAGCTGTAATCAAAAGAATAAGTAGTTTTATATGGATATATTTTGGAAGGGAGATTGCCTCCAAAAAGAATATAACCAATATTATTTGGTATTTTATCTTTGATTAAAATCTCTATTGAAGAGTTTAGTCTGGTTAGTTTCAAAGGTAATATACCATCATCTTCCTCAAAATCTATAAAGCTCAATCTATGAATAAATGATTCTTGATTATTAATAATTTCCAAGCCGTTGAAATAGTAATTGTTGGAGTTTAAATCTAAATATTGGTTCTCGATATGAAATGAATCTGAAACTAAACCTCCCCAATGTGATATAATGCCGATTTTGATTTTTCCTTGAGGCACATTGTGTTTAAAATTCGAGATTTAAGAATTGGATTACCATATCCATCTTTTATCTTTTCTGATTTTATCTCCAGTTTATTAGATTCTAGATAATATATAAAATAATCTAATGAGGTTTGTTTAAGTAAATTACGCATTTATTTATGATAAGTCAGCTTGCAGCTAAACAAAATTATCAATTTTAGTAAAGATTTTATAATTACAGGTTAAAAAAATAAACCAATAGTGTCTTTTAAAAATTGTTGGATATATTGTTTTTTAGAAAAATTCATCACTTTTTTATTTCTATTTAATCAAAAGGATTAATTTTCACGCATAAATACCGTTCTAACAGCCTTTTTATTGGTATCTTTGAAGATTAATCAAACAAAGGAGGAGAGCATTGGCAAATATTGGAGTGATAGGTAGCGGAAGTTGGGCAACAGCGATGATCAAAATGTTGACTGACAATCAGCAAAGTAAACATGTAAATTGGTGGGTTCGCAAGCAAGAAGATATTGATTACATTGAACAGTATCACCACAACCCATCGTATCTAAGTGCTGTGGAAGTCAAATTGGACCATATTAGTTTGTACCATGATCCAAAGGAGGTGATTAAGAATTCAGATATTATTATTTTAAATACTCCGGCTGCATATCTAGAAGACGCGTTAAAGGATTTACAACCGTCTGATTTTAAAAACAAACTTTTAGTTTCTGCTATCAAAGGCATTGTTCCATCAATTAAATTAATTGTTGGTGAATTCTTAAACACTAAGTTTGAAGTTCCCTTTGAGGATATTGTTGTTGTTGGCGGCCCTTGTCATGCTGAGGAGGTTTCTTTGGAGAAACTTTCTTATTTGACATTTGCTTCCAAGAATACTGCTAATGCAGCGATCGTAGCTCAATATTTCCAAACCCATTATATAAAAACAGTAGTTTCCAATGATATTCTTGGAGTAGAATATGGAGCAGTATTGAAAAATATTTACGCTTTGGCTTGTGGCATCTGCCATGGCCTAGGATATGGTGATAATTTTCAGGCAGTTTTAATTTCGAATGCAATTCGCGAAATGGAATATTTTGTGAATGCCATAGATCCTCAACCTAGAGAAATCAATCAATCTGCATATTTAGGTGATTTATTGGTAACTGCTTATTCTCAGTTTAGTAGGAACCGTACATTTGGAAATATGATAGGCAAAGGCTACAGCGTGAAATCTGCCCAATTGGAAATGAATATGGTTGCCGAAGGTTACTTTGCATCTGATTGTATCCAGGATATAATTCTTGATCATCAATTAGAAATGCCAATCTGTAATACTGTTTACAATATTTTATATAAAAATCAAATAGCTACTGTGGCTGTCAAAAACTTAGCAGATAAATTAACGTAATGATTAGTAAAGAAGAGATTGCCGAAAAATATAAAGAAATTCAGGACGAGATCACCCAAGCCTTGGAGGCATTAGATGGTAAGGCTCGTTTTGAGGAAGAATTGTGGGAACGTGATGGAGGCGGTGGCGGTCGTACTCGAGTTATCCAACATGGTAATATTCTTGAAAAGGGTGGAGTTAACTTTTCTGCTGTCCATGGCAAACTTCCAGAGCAGATAAAAAAGGCTTTTGGTGTTGATGAGGATGAGTTCTTCGCAACAGGAGTTTCTATTGTAATCCATCCGAACAATCCGTGGGTTCCTATTATCCACATGAATATCAGATATTTTGAATTAAATGAGAATATTCGTTGGTTCGGTGGAGGAATAGATCTAACTCCGCACTATGTAGATGAAGATGATGCTCGATATTTCCATGGTGAATTAAAAAAAGTTTGCGATCAATATTCTGAAGCATTTTATCCAAAATTCAAGGAATGGGCAGACAATTATTTCTTCATCAAGCATAGAGATGAAACACGTGGTATCGGAGGTATTTTCTATGATAAGTTAACTCCTGAAAAAGCAGGTGTTTCGGATCAGGAAATCTTTGATTTTTCTTGCGATTTAGGGCATTTATTTCCAAAGGTATATAGTGAGTTGGTGAATAGGAGCAGAAATAAACAATTTACTGAAGCTGAAAAGAACTGGCAATTACTGCGTCGTGGACGTTATGTCGAGTTTAATTTGGTATATGATGCAGGAACGAAATTCGGATTGGAAACCAACGGAAGAATTGAGTCTATCCTGATGAGCCTACCAGAGCAGGCAAATTGGTTTTATAATTTTCAGACAGAAGCTGATTCTAAGGAAGAGAGAACCTTGTCATTATTGAAAAAAGGTATAAACTGGGTATAAAGTAATATAATCAATGATAAAATTCGAGAGATTCACTCTTAAAAACGGGTTGAAAGTACTTGTCCATGAGGATCCACATAGTCCGATGGCTTGTATGAATATCCTATATAATGTTGGTGCTAGAGATGAGCAGGAGGACAAAACAGGCTTTGCGCATCTTTTTGAGCATTTGATGTTCAGTGGTTCGGTCAATATTCCGAACTATGATCAGCCTTTGCAAAGGGTTGGGGGCGAAAACAATGCTTTTACATCCAACGATATCACTAATTATTATATCACATTACCAGCAAATAATATTGAAACTGCATTTTGGTTAGAGTCTGACCGAATGATGGGTCTTGCATTTAATGAGCAGGGCTTAGAAGTTCAACGAAATGTGGTGATAGAAGAGTTTAAACAACGGTATCTTAATCAACCTTATGGAGATGTTTGGTTGAAGTTGAGAGATCTTGCTTACAAAGTTCATCCCTATAAATGGGCAACTATTGGGAAAGAGATCAAACATATTGAAGATGCAAAAATGGAGGATGTAAAAGCCTTCTTTAAAAAATTCTATACTCCCAATAATGCTATTGTTGCTGTTACTGGAAATGTAAAACTTGATGAAATAAAAAGACTTTCTGAGAAATGGTTTGCGGACATTCCAGTTGGAGAACCAAATCTTCGCAATCTTCCTGAAGAACCTGCTCAATTTGAAGCTAGGGTTGAGGAAGTTACTGCTGATGTTCCAGTAAGCAGTATTTATATTGCATTTCATTCCGTAGACCGCTTAGATCCAAACTATCAAGTTATAGATCTGATAACTGATATCCTCGCCAGAGGTACTTCTTCAAGACTATATAGAAGATTGGTGAAAGACAAGAAATTATTCAGTGAAATCAATGCTTATGTCTTAGGAAGTTTAGACAGCAATTTAGTGGTTGTTGAAGGTAAGCCTATTGAGGAAATAAGTCTGCAGGATGCTGAAAAAGCAATATGGGAAGAATTGGATAAACTGAAAAATGAACCCGTATCGATAGAAGAACTCACAAAGGTAAAGAATAAGATAGAATCTACATTGGTATTTGCAGAGTTGTCTATATTGGACAAAGCAATGAATTTATCTTATTATGAATTGTTGGGGAATGCAGAATTATATAATCAGGAAGTAGATAAATATTTGAGAATTACTGCAGAGGATATCATCAAAGTTTCTCAGGCGACTTTTAGAAAAGAAAATTCATCTACGTTGTTGTATAATGCAAGAAAAAAGGAGGCAGCTCATGCTGAATAGATTAGACGCCCCATCGATTAATGGGATAGGTAACATCAGTCTTGAAAAGCCTGAAGAAATCAATTTTTCCAATGGATTGAAAGTTTTTGTTTTCAAAGCCCCCGAACAAGAATTGATCAAAGCGGAATTTGTTTTCAACAATATATTTGAGGGTGCTGAAAACCCTGTACGCAATACTGCTTTGAGTTCAATGCTGAAGGAAGGTACTTCGACAATCAATAGTGCACAGATAGCTGAGAATATTGATTTTTATGGTGCATATCTGGTACCGGAATTTAGTTTTGATCAAAATGCACTTACCTTATACACTTTAGGAAAGCATATAGACGCGGTATTACCTATAGTCAACGACATACTAAACAATTCCATATTTCCTCAACAGGAACTTGATACTTATATCAGGAATAATAAGCAGAGTTTACAGATCTCTATGGAGAAGACAGATTTTGTAGCTCGCAGAAGATTCTATAAACAATTATTTGGTGATACTCGGTATGGTAACGCGGTTACTGAACAGCTCTTACAGGATTTGGATAGGGCAGATTTAATTCGTTTATACAAGCAACAAATCCAGCCTAAGAATGCAACTTTGTTTCTGTCTGGTAACATCACCACTGAGGTTTTGAAGAGTTTTAGGAACTATTTTGAAGAGCAATGGACTGGAGATGTGCAAATAGAGAAACTACCTTTTGTTCAAAAGTTGGACCATTCGCCAGAAATCCTACAGATTGAAAAGAAGGGAGCATTGCAGTCCTCAATCAGACTAGGGAAAATCGGAATCCAGAGAGCACATGCTGATTATCCAGCGCTGCAATTTGTGAATACTTTGTTTGGCGGATTCTTCGGATCGAGGTTAATGAGTAATATTCGTGAAGATAAAGGCTATACCTATAGCATCGGTTCTATGGTTGCAAACCTAAATCATGCTGGTTTTATTTCTATTGCCACGGATGTAGGCTCAGAATATACTGAAGATACGCTTAAGCAAATAGGATTGGAGTCAAAAAGATTGCAAGATGAAAAGGTGAACGAAGAAGAATTGGAATTAGTAAGAAACTATATGTTAGGTTCTATGCTGGGCAGTTTAGAGTCCATTTTTTCTCACGTTGATAAATTCAAATCGGTATACTATTCAGGCCTGAATTTAGATTACTATACATATTACAGCAATGTGGTGAGGGGCATAACTGCAGATCAGGTGCAGGATATTGCACAGAAATATTTAGGTATGGATGAAATGGTGAAGGTAGTAGTAGGGAACTCTTTCAATAAAATTTAAAAAAGAGCTTAACTTTAAAAAGTTCCATTTGTTAATCAGATGGAACTTTTTTTTGCTTTGAATTTGCGGTTTTATTTAAATAAATTTTATTTGTATTTTTATTTAAGTGAAAGTTTGTTAACAGCACCGCCAATTAATTAAATTAGGGTATTTTATTGAACTAATTTTAAACACCTAAAGGATGAAAAAGCTCGCAGTTTTATTTACAATGTTCATGCTCTTGATTTCTTGTTCAAAAGATGAATTAGATCTCTCTGATCCAACGGTTTATAAGTGGAAAATAGAAACATTTAGTAGAGAAGCTCCTCCTAATTTTGAGGGTCAAAATATTAATGGAAAGTGGCTGGTAAGTGTTGAATTTGTTGAACTTACCAACGCACAAATTGCTGAACTAAAAAGAAAAACCAGTGAGGTTCAATCAGTCATTGTTTATGAGACTGTTTATACTAATTTGGGACCTGTAGATTAAGGCGTTGGTTAATGCTGCTTCAGACCTAATTATTCCATCAAATCTCTGATTACCACTGAAGCCAATGTTCCACCAAATGCTGCTGGAAGATATGACATGGTTCCATAAGCCGATTTCTTAAAGTTACTGCCATCAGTATATAGCAAAGAATCTTTGTCAGGTAGTTCAGTTGAGAATACGACTTTTACTCCTTTTTTGATTCCATGTTTTTTAAGTTTCTTACGGATATGTTGAGCCAATTTACAGTTAAATGTTTTTCCGATGTCACCTACCTTGATTTTAGTAGGGTCAACTTTACCTCCAGCTCCCATTGAACTTACAAATGGAATTTTAGCATCAAGTGCTAATCGAATAAAAAACAATTTAGGGGTGATACTATCAATAGCTTCCACACAATAGTCAGGTTTCAATTCAAGTAAGCCAGGGATAGTTTGTGGAAGAATAAATTCTTGGATAACATTTAGCTCAAGTTCAGGGTTTATTGCCAAAAGACGCTCTTTCATAATCTGTGCCTTTGGTTCGCCATGGTTGGTGGCCAATGCTGGTAACTGTCTGTTCCTATTGCTTGGATCAACGGTGTCACCATCAATAATTGTCATTTTACCAACTCCTGACCTTGCAATAAACTCAGCTGCGAAGGATCCAACACCTCCTAAACCCAGAACCATCACGTGCGAGTTTGCTAATTTTTCCAGTGCTTCTCTACCGACAAGAGCTTCGGTGCGTGAGAGCCATGATATATCCATCATTCCTATATTGTATAATTAAAAACCTTCTTGAAATTCAGCATGATCTGCTGCTCCAGTTGCTCCAAAGGCAATTTTCTGGCGCGGCAAAAATAAGCATAAATTTCAGAGATTTTTGTATCCTTATCGTCAGTTTCTAAGAAAAGACGGTCTAAAGGAATGTTTTGAATAACTTCTGTCATAGCACCTTTTAAAATATTAGGTCCTAAGGAAAAGTAGTAACCATGTTTTAGAAGTGTTTTGGCTAACTCCCAGTTTTTGGCAAAACCATGGATTAGTATAGGAACTTTGTTTTGTTTGGCAGTTAAGGATGTGAATACCTCAGAATATGCTCTTACACAATGTATTATCAATGGCTTATTGACCTGGTTGGCCAACTCAATTTGCTTTTCAAATGCATATACTTGTTTTTCCCAAGGAGTAGAAGTCATCTTGTCTAATCCACATTCTCCAACGGCAATAACTCCATCCTTTGATTGGTATTGTCTGAGTGTTTCAAACTGTAGATCAAAATCCGAATCGATATACCAAGGATGAATTCCGGCGCTACAAGGAGTTCTGTAAACGGAGTCTTTAGAAACAATTACATTGGGGATAGCCAATGTACCTTGGTCCGGTTCTGCATGTTTGTGGGTATGAATATCAATTAGCATTTTGTAGATATTTTTACTAAACTAATGATATTTTTTACAAAAATTAATCCACGAATTCACAGCTTTCGAATTCTAGAATTATTATTCCTGAGGTAGTGTCGATTTTAAATCTTTTTCGAGAATGGTCATTGTCAAAGGTCTTTTCAATTTCTGGCACAGTTTCAGAAATTTCCAGGATGACGGGGTATCCTTCATGAGCGATTTCTGAGCGTGAATAATGGGTTACCTGATCAAACCGCATAATCTTTTCAAATTCATGCTGATCAGATTCTCCATCCAACAATAGAGTTACCAGAAGAGTTTGTGTTTTGGAATCTTCTTCTGTTTTTACAATTTCTGCGCCTAAAAGGAAATCAATGTCAATTACCATAATGCTAAAATATCTAGGTATAACTACCTTAATAACAGCAATAAGGATATTTCGTTTTTAAAATGTATTAATTGTTGCTGAAAACATAGTTTTTGGATTTCAAATCCTCCATGATAAGTTTCATATAATCCTGAGACTTGTCAGCAATTAATTTGTCTTTGATTTTTCTGATAAATGGGTGCTGTTTCCCTTGATTCTGTGAATCTTCTTTAGAGGTATTGTTTTTTTTGTTGAACATGTTGCCTCCTTTATTTCGTTTATATTGGTTACGTCCTTGTAATCGTATAGGTTCTAGATCATTAGGACTCATATTAAAGTTAACTCAATGCAATGAGATTGTCAAGAGCTGAGAAGATTTTTAGACAAGGATTCCGATTTGATTTTGGATTCCATATCTTCGTTACAAATTTTAAGAATTGCTGAAAATCGCCCATCATACTGCTTATATCCATCCTTTGCCCGAGGGGCATCGTTTTCCAATGATGAAATATGAGCTGATTCCAGAACAATTATTATATGAGGGATTGGTGAAGATTGACAATTTTTTCGAGCCTGAATTGGTCGATCGACAAATTGTCTATTTAGCTCATGATAAACAGTATACGGATGATCTCTTAAACCTTCGGTTAGACCCTAAAATGATCAGGAGGATAGGATTTCCTATGTCAGAATCCCTGGTAAACCGTGAGCTGTATTTGATTGATGGTAGCATCAAAGCATCCTTAGAAGCAATAAAGACCGGAGTATCATTTAATACCGCTGGTGGTACACATCATGCTGGTAAAGACTTTGGAGAAGGTTTTTGTCTGCTTAATGACCAAGCGGTTGCTGCTGCATATCTACTTCATGAAAAAATAGCAAACAAAATATTGATTATTGACCTTGATGTGCACCAAGGAAACGGAACTGCCCATATCTTTGAAGATCATGACCAGATCATCACCTTTTCTATTCATGGCGAGAAGAATTTCCCATTTAAAAAGGAAAAATCTCATTTCGATATTGCCCTGCATGATGGTAGCGAAGATGAGGAGTATTTGAATATCTTAAATGATACCCTTCCAACGTTATTTGATAGAGTTGAGCCTGAATTTGTGTATTTTCAATCTGGCGTTGATGTCCTGGGGACCGATAAACTTGGAAAATTCAATATGACCCTTGAAGGTTGTCGTTTAAGAGACTAAATAGTTTTCCAAAATTGCAAAAAATATAAAGTACCTGTAGAAGTAAGTATGGGTGGCGGATATTCTTACCATATAAAGGATATAGTTAATGCGCATGTGAACACTTACAGAACAGCAATAGACATTTACGATTTATAAAAAATATATGTTTTTTCACCAAGATGCTAGTTTCCTGAATTTGATTATCCATCATGTAGGAAACAAAAGCCAAGACGAGTATTTTACATTATCTGAAGAAGAAGTTGACGTGAGATCTGATGAAACCTTGGCAGATTTGCTGATGCAATACTTTATGAAGCCTTTTGCAAAGGCAAATGAAGTATATAGATTTTATCATCCCAATGATACTCTTGAATTAAATGAAGTTTTTTACTTCTCTAGGCAGTATTTTAAAGGGGAGTTACCGTTCTTGGAATTCTCTAAATCCATTGCTAAGTTTTTATATGAGGTTACCGAACATCCGAAAATCAAATCTGGTGAACTCTATGTAGTGGCTTTGGATAATGTTCAATTGGAAGGGGAAGAACATAAAGCCATTGGGATTTTTAAATCTGAAAACAAAGAAGCTTACTTAAAAGTATATACCGAAGCATCAGGATTAGGTGTAAACTACGAGGAGAAAGCGATCAATATCAATAAGCTGGATAAAGGCGTTGTGATTGTGAACGTCGAAGAGGAGGAAGGCTACAAAGTGCTATGTGTAGACCAAACAAATGGTTCAGAAGCAGTTTATTGGAAGGATGATTTCTTGAAGCTTAAGACTCGAAACGACAATTTCCAACAAACTGGAAACCTGATGAAGGTATATAAAAACTTTGTTGCTGAAAAGATCGATGAAGTTTTTGAAATGGATAAAGCCGACAAAATTGACCTGATGAATAGGTCAATGAATTATTTCAAAACTAAAGAGACCTTTGATGAAAATGAATTTAATGAAGAGGTAATTGGTAACCCTGATGCTATTTCATTGTTCAAAGATTATAAAAGTAATTTTGAAGATGAATTTGAAACTCCATTCCAATCTAATTTTGATATCGCTGCTCCGGCAGTGAAAAAAATGGCAAGTAGCTATAAGTCAGTGTTAAAGCTTGATAAAAATTTCCATATCTATGTACATGGGAAACGTGAGCTTTTGGAGAAAGGATATGATGAGGATAAAGGAATGAACTATTACAAGTTATATTTCGAGAACGAAGAATAATATGGCCAAGAAGTCTAAAAATTGGTATTTCAAATGGATTGGCATATGTATATTGCTAATTATTGGGCTTCAGGTTTTCCAATCGAACTCACAATGGGTAGAGCACCTTTATAGTAGGGGATTCTACCCAATCTACGCTTACCTACCAAAACTACTTTTTGGATGGTTACCATTTAGCATAGGTGACATATTGTATGCTGTTATTTTTGTTGGTCTGGGGTATATCCTGATAAAGTCATTCATTTTACTTTTTAAAAAGCAGTTTAGAGAATCTGGAATTCAAGTATTACGTTTTATAGGTTTCTTGTTGACTGTGTATATTTTCTTCTATGCGGCTTGGGCAATGAATTATTTTCGTATTCCTATCAGCAAGCAGATGGAACTTAAAGTAGATACTATCTTGCTGGAGGACCATCTGGCTGTTTTAGATGAACATATACAAAAAGCAAATACGCTTAGGGAAGGTTTGATTTTTACAGACAAAAATAGGAGTGAGGCAGACGACAGGATTGAGAAATTGATGAAATCCGACAGCCTCTTTCAGATGCTTTCAAAAACCCAAGTAAAGATTAAGACACCAATAATAGGCTCCATGGCATCCTATTTTGGAGTATCGGGTTATTTTAATCCTTTCAGCAATGAAGCACATGTCAATGGACAAATGCCATTAACAAGCTATCCTTTTACTGTAGCACACGAGTTGTCCCACCAAATGGGAATAGGCTTTGAGGATGAATGTAATTTTATTGCTTTCGTGAAATTAAAGGAAAATGAGGACCCTTGGTTTCAATATTCAGCATATTATGAAAGCACCACCTACCTTTTGAGGACTTTGTATTTGGTGGATAGTATAGCATTTGAAACCTATAAAGCGAAACTTTCTCCTAAAGTAATAATGGATATAAAAACTGACCAAGAATACTGGAAGAGATATACTGGTTGGCTAGCAGATGCGTCCGGATTGTTCTACAACCAATATTTGAAGCATAATAATCAAGCCGAAGGAATGGCAAGATATGGCATGGTAAGCCGATTGATTATCGCTTGGGAACAAAAAAATAGGCAACCTAGATAGATTGCCTATTTTTTTCTGTTGTATATCTCTTAAACGGAGAAACTTTCTCCACAAGCACAAGTTCTTGAAGCATTCGGATTATGAAATTCAAAACCTTTACCATTTAATCCGTCAGAATAATCTAATTCAGTACCTGCCAAATAAAGGTATGACTTGATATCTAAACAGATCTTAACGCCTTTATCTTCAAAAAACTGATCGCCTTTTTTCTCTTCGTTGTCAAAATTCAATTTATAAGAAAGACCTGAACAACCTCCACTTTCAACAGCTACGCGCACGAAATAAGTGTCATCGTAATTCTCATCCTTCATTATCGAATCTATACGTTGTTTTGCTTTATCTGTTATGGTAACCATGATTTCCTTCTTTAATTATTTACAAAATTACATAAAACTAAATTCATAAATGAACTTAATCATCTGACTTCTGTCATATTAATCCTTCCTTATACATCTCCCAGATTGGAGAATTCTTTCTGATTTGATCTACTGCAGATTTAATTTGGCCGATAGCATCATCTATTTCTGCTTTGCTATTGTATTTGCTGAAGCTGAACCGTAAGCTACAGAAAGCCTCATCATCTGAATATCCCATGGCTTTTAATACGTGGGAGGGGTCCCTATCACCAGACACACATGCAGATCCAGAGGAAATCGCAATATTAGGCAATTTGGTCATTAATTCGGAACCTTTTACATGTTTGAAATGTATGTTACTTGTATTTGGTAATCTGTTGGCAGATTGGGTTTTGATTTCTACTTCTTCAATAGTTTCCAGAAGTATTTTTTCAAAATAATTTCTTAGATCTTCTAGGGTTTGGTCAAATTCAATTTGGGCAGCAGCTTCACCCAATCCTGCAATTTGATGAACAGCATAGGTTCCACCTCTAAATCCGCCTTCTTGTTTACCACCTACTATAAGTGCTGGTATCTGAATAGGCTTGGATTTACGGCGAATGTACAAGGCTCCAACACCCTTTGGGCCATGGACTTTATGTGCACTCACACATAATATATCAATAGGGATTTTTTGAACGTCCAATGGAAGTTTTCCATACCATTGGGTAGCATCGCTGAAGAATAAAACGTCCTTCTCCTGACAGATTTTAGCTATCTCATCTATTGGCTGGATCACACCAGTTTCATTGTTAGCAGCCATAATGCTTACCAGGACAGTTTTGTCATTGATTTCATTCTTCAACTCTTCCAAATCTATTAATCCAAACTTATTGACAGGTAAGTAAGTTGTAGTCATGCCTTCCTTTTCAACAGATTCACAAGCATTGATCACTGCTTTATGCTCTGAAGAAGATGTTATGATATGATTACCTTTTGATTTATAAGTTTTGCTAACTCCTTTTATAACTGTGTTTATAGCTTCAGTGGAACCTGATGTGAAAAAAATCTCCTTTGGATTTGCATTTAATGATTCAGCAACCTGGATTCGCGCCTTTTCAATGGCATGGCTAGATTGCCTTCCAAGTTTATGTTGGATACTGGAAGCATTGCCATAATGTTCTTTGAGATATGGCAACATGGTTTCTAAGACCTTTTCGTCTATTTTTGTCGTGGCATTGTTGTCGAAATAGCAGTAATCCATTTGTTAAAGTTATTTAAAATAATAGTCCTTTCGTTGTTTAGATAAGTATTTTTTTAAATTTGCGCTAATTTTAATCACATCGACTAATGAGCTTTGCAAACATTGAAACCAGTTTAGAAAAGTTATTTGATCTTGTTTTATTAAAGATCCCGAGTATTGCAGTAGGATTTGCAATATTGATTATTGGCAGGTTTGTAATCAAATATGTCCTGAAATTTGTTGACCGGAGGTTTATTAAAAGGGATGTAGATATTTCCATCCGTTCATTTGTGAAGAGCCTTTTGAAATTTGCAATGTACGCACTGTTGATTTTGACAGTGGCAAATACAATGGGTATCCAAACAACATCATTTATTGCGGCATTATCAGCATTCGGTTTGGCTGTTGGTATGGCTTTGCAAGGGAGTTTGTCAAACTTTGCAGGAGGTGTACTGATTTTAGTTTTCAGACCTTTTGAGGTAGGCGACTATATCTCTAGCGCGAATGGTTCCTCTGGTTCTGTTGAAAGAATTGACCTATTGTACACTACAATCATTGACGATGATGGAATCCGTGTATTTAGTCCTAACGGTACCTTGGCAAACTCTGTAATCAAGAACTTTTCCAAAATCACCTCAAGACGTATGCAATTTTCTTTTACCATTTCTTATGATACCAATATTAAACAGGCAAGGGAAGCAATATTAGCCATTTTGAATGCTGATCAGAGGATTTTGGATACTCCTAAAAAAGAAGTTATTGTGAGCGATTTAAAAGAAGCTGGAATCACCTTAGTTGTTCGTGCATGGGCTAACAGAGAAGTGTTTTGGGCAACAAAAAATGAAATAGGTGAGGAAATGAAGTATGTATTGTCTGGAAAAAATGTTGTTTTCCCTTCAAACATTGTTAAGATCATTGATGAAACTCCAGAATCAGGCGAGCCTGAAAAGACTCAAGCCTAATCCAGAGAATTCTTTAAGACAAAATATCGGTAAGCTACAACGGCCTGTTGTAGCTTACTTAGTTTTGAAGGGTCTTCCTTACTGTATTTAGGTAGTATTTTCTGATTAATCTTATTGAGTAATTTAAAAAATCCCTTTTTCATATTTTTTAATGTATTAACAAATTCAGTCCTACGGCTAATAAAGCCCCAATAATTGGACCAAGAACAGGGACCCAAGCATAGCCGGCGTCAAATCCTGCTTTATTTTTAATTGGAAGAATTGAATGCATGATTCGCGGTCCCAAATCTCTGGCAGGGTTAATCGCATAGCCTGTAGTTCCACCAAGAGATAAGCCAATTGCCCAAACTAGAAATGCAACGGGTATAGCGCCAATCGATCCCAATCCAACGATACCTTCATCAGGAAGCTTTGCATCTGTAAAATGTAGGATGGTAAAGATCAGTACAAATGTTCCCACGACCTCAGAAATCAAGTTTATAGGAAGATCTCTGATGGCAGGTTCAGTACAAAAAACTGCGCGTTTTGCCCCTGGATCTTCTGTAGCATCAAAATGGTTCTTGTAAACCAACCAAACTACTGTGGCCCCAATCATCGCACCCAGGAATTGAGCTGAGATATAAGATAGGGAAGTAGCCAAGTCCATTTTTCCTAAAGCAAGGTTTGCAATAGTAACTGCACAGTTCAAGTGGGCACCACTGTAAGGTGCCGCAATATTAACTCCCACAAATACGGCTAAAGCCCAAGCTGTTGATATTACAATCCATCCGGAATCATTTCCTTTAGTTTTATTAAGTACAACATTGGCAACTACTCCTCCTCCCAGAAGGATCATAACTGCAGTGCCGACAAGTTCTGCTATAAATGGCGTCATATTAGGTTTATGTTTTAAATAGGTTATTTGTTATTTGCCCAGTAGATAACAGCTTTTACTGCTCGATTCCACTCCTCAAGGTTTTTACTCAGTTTTAATGTTTTGTTAGGTGCTATTTGTTTATCTTCTTGCCAGATGGCTTGTAGTTCATTTAAGTCTTTCCAAAATCCAACGGCCAATCCTGCAAGAAATGCTGCACCCATTGCTGTTGTTTCAGTAACCTTAGGCCTTACAACTGTGGATTTCAAAATATCTGCTTGAAATTGCAACAGGAATTGATTTTCTGTCGCTCCTCCATCAACACGTAATTCCTTGATTTTTGTTTTCGAATCAGCTTCCATAGCTTTTAAAATATCATGGGTCTGATAAGCAATGCTCTCCAGTGCTGCTCTTGCAATGTGTGCATCTGTCGTTCCTCTGGAAATACCAAACAGCGTACCTCTAGCATTTGGGTCCCAATGCGGCGCTCCCAAGCCCGCAAAAGCAGGGACCAAATAAACACCATCAGTAGTGTCTACACTAGTTGCCAAAGCTTCTACTTCGCTAGATTTCTTAATGATTTTCAATTCATCGCGTAACCATTGTACCACTGCACCTCCTATGAAAATACTGCCTTCAAGTGCATAAACCACCTCTTTGCCAATCTGCCATCCGATTGTGGTAACTAGTTTGTTTTCAGATTTAACAGGTTTATTTCCAATGTTCATCAATAAGAAACATCCAGTACCATATGTGTTTTTAGCCATGCCCTTTTTGGTACACATTTGTCCAAACAGTGCTGCTTGCTGATCGCCAGCAATTCCCGCAATTGGGATTCTTCGGCTGCCCAATTCTGTAGAGGTTTCCCCATAAACCTCCGAGCTACTCTTAACCTCTGGCAACATAGATTCTGGAATATCAAATAATTCCAACAGATCTTTGTCCCATTTCAGGTCATTGATATTGTAAAGCATGGTTCTTGACGCATTGGTTACATCGGTAACATGTTTTTCGCCATTCGTTAAGTTCCAGATTAACCACGAGTCAATGGTACCAAAAGCTAATTCTCCTCGTTCAGCCAATTTTCTTGAACCTTTTACATTATCCAAGATCCACTTGATCTTTGTGGCAGAAAAGTAAGAGTCTATCAACAAGCCTGTTTTTTGCTGCACTTTTTCCAAATGACCATCCTTGATCAGTTTTGCACAGTAATCAGCAGTTCGACGATCTTGCCATACAATTGCATTATAGATTGGTTCACCAGTTCTTCGATTCCACACTACAGTAGTTTCCCTTTGGTTGGTAATTCCGATACCTTTAATGGATTCAAGCTTTGTTTTTGACTTCGCTAATACCTCAGTGAAAACTGCTAATTGGCTAGACCAAATCTCCTGGGGATCATGTTCAACCCAGCCAGATTTAGGATAGATTTGTTGAAATTCCTTCTGCGCAATATTAACGATGTCACCTTTTTTATTAAACAAGATTGCTCTTGAACTTGTCGTACCCTGATCTAATGCAATAATATATTCCTTCATTCTATATAGTTTTATAATTTATTGAATTACAAAGTGTAGCGTTTTGCTAATTCAATGTATTGGTTAACTTCATTCTGAGCCCATTCATCTGTTTTACCGAGCTCTTTTGCCATTATTTGCGCAACTTTAGGAGCTGCAGCCATCGATGCTTTGGCATCTAAAAGCAAAATTCGACAACGCCTAGCCAGAAAGTCCTCTACCTTTCTAACCATTTCGTAACGACATGCCCATACAACTTCTGCAGCATTATATTCATATCCTTCCACTAGCAATTCTCTTAAAGACTCATCCTCTTGAATCAATTGCTGAATTGCTTGGTAATCTTTTCCATATAAATTCCAATGTGCATGGTATACATCTGGAGTTGATCCGTGAATAGCCAATGTTTTTGTCTTACAAGGAACATCCTTCAACCCACCGATTCTTATGGCCATATTTACGGTATCCTCAGCCATTTTTCGATAGGTAGTCCACTTGCCACCGGTAATCGTAATCAAATCAGATTCACTATGAATAAGCTTATGGTCCCTGGAAATTTCTTTGGTGCTCTCATCATTGTCTTTTGGAGCAGCTAATGGCCTCAATCCTGCATAAATAGCCAAGATGTCCTCACGCTTAGGAGCAGGATTTAAGTAACTGTCAGCTGTCTTTAGAATAAATTCGATTTCATCCTCCATTGGACGAGGTTCAATCATATGCTCATTGATAGGAATATCAGTCGTTCCCAATAAAACTTTCCCATGCCAAGGAACACCAAACAACACTCGCCCATCGCTGGTTTCAGGAATCATCAATGCATCTATTCCATCCAAGAATTTCTGGTCAATCACTATATGAGAACCCTGGCTAGGTCTAACTAGATTTTTATGAGTAGGAGAGTCTAATTTCAAAATATCATCAACAAAGACACCTGTTGCATTGATAACAGTCTTAGCTTTAATTTCATAGGTCTCTTGAGTTTCAGTATCTCTTATGCTAATGCCGTTGACTTTTCCTGCTTCATTTTTATGAAAACCTATAGCTTCCATATAATTCAATACGGTTGCTCCATATTCGACCGCCGTCTGTCCAAGGTTAACAGCTAGCCTTGCATCGTCGAATTGACCGTCATAATATAATATCCCACCTTTTAATCCTTTAGGATTGATGTGCGGGAGTTTTTCGATTACTTCAGCTTTTGATAAAGATTGAGAATTACCTATCCGTAGGCTTCCTGCTAGCCAGTCGTACATTTTAAGCCCGACCAAATATTTTATCTTATCGAATAGGGTATAAACCGGAATAATAAAGGATTGGACTGAAGAAACGTGTGGAGCATTTTTAAATATCAATCCTCTTTCACGCAAGGCACCCATCACTAGTTTGATGTCGCCATTGGCTAAATACCGGACCCCACCGTGCACCAATTTGGTACTCTTGCTGGAGGTTCCTTTGGCAAAATCATATTTTTCTATTAATAGGACTTTAATGCCCCGGCTTGCAGCATCAACTGCAGTTCCTAGACCCGTAGCGCCACCTCCGATGACAACCATGTCCCAAATAATAGATTCACGAAGTTTATTGAGTTGATCTGATCTGTTGATTTCAGTGAGCATGTAAATGTGTTTTATGCTAAATGTAAGCATAATTAAGTAGAAAATAAATTGAATTGGTATAATTCATCTTAATTTAAAACCTCGTTATTGATACCTAGGAGAACATAATCAACTCATTTTTACCCAATAATTCATAATCTTTTACATACATTAATAATTATATTATTGGGGTAATTTGACATTAAACTTTATTTTCCTTAAATTTTCTTAAATATTGTTTCACTAAGAAATTGTATTAAATCATACATATTCATTAGGTAATAATTCATTTACGCAAACGATTGATTTGGTTCTATTTGGTAAAAATGGCTTTATATGGCTTAAAATAATAACGATATGACCGAATGTAATAAGCGAAAAATGAAAAGATTTCCTACACTTGTGAAACTAAATCTATTTATACAATTTTTATGATACAATAATCTAATGCTTGCTATAATACCCCACCTTTCAGAAGGTGATTATTCGCAATCAATTAGTTTGTTATATCCTGTTGAATCATAAATTTTATGAAAGAAAATAATAATAATTCTAGGCGCGATTTCATCAAGAAATCGTTGATTGGGGCAGCCGCTTTCACGATTGTTCCTCGTTTTGTACTTGGAAAGGGCTATCTAGCACCTAGTGACCATTTGACCAAAGGTGTCATAGGTGTTGGGTCTATGGGTAGAGGTCACTTCGGATATGCTGGTACAAAAACTGTTGCCATCTGTGATGTCGATACTAGACATTTGGCTTTGGCTCAAAAAGCATTGGGTGGTGGTGTTAAAGAGCACCATGACTTCCGTGATTTGATCAACAATCCTGAAGTGGATATAGTACATATTGCCACGCCTCCACATTGGCATGGTCTTATGGCTGTAGAAGCTGCTCGTTCCGGAAAAGATATCTGGTGTGAAAAACCAATGACTAGAACTATTGGTGAAGGTAAAAAAGTAAAAGAAGCTGTAAAACAGCACGGTAATATTTTTAGATTGAATACTTGGTTCCGCTTTGATGCCGATTTTTACGGCATGAACGTACCAGTTAAAAAAATCAAAAAATTAGTTGATACAGGTATGTTGGGATGGCCACTGAAAGTGACTATCAGTAAACACACAGGATTCGACTGGAAGTTCTATTGGGTAGGAAAGACTAATCTACCTGTTCAAGAAGTTCCAAAAGAACTTGATTATGAAATGTGGTTAGGTCCGGCACCTCACAAACCTTATAGTGCTCACCGTACTCATTTAACCTTTAGAGGATACTGGGATTATGATGGTGGTGGACTAGGAGATATGGGACAACACTACATGGATCCAGTTCAATATTTCTTGGGCAAAGACAATGAGAGCCCGATCAAGATCGAGGTTGATGCTCCGCAACAACATTCTGATGCGGTAGGTACTTGGAGAAAAATCACATATACCTATGCTGATGGTTGCCAAATCATCTTAGATGGTGAAGGAACGGAAGAAGGCAAGGCTTATATCGAAGGTCCTAACGGAAAATTATACAAAGGTTTTGTTTCTGATATTCCAGATATGGAGCGCAAATTAGCGCAATATCCAGAACCTGCACCTCAGGTAACTGATTTCGTAGAAGCAGTTCGTACGCGTCAGAAATTCGCTTTGAATGAGGAAAATGGTTATTACTCTTGTACTTTGGTCAACCTAGGGTTAGCGGCGCTTCGCCTAAACAGAACCCTTCATTACGATTCGGCAAAACAAGAGTTCGTCAATGATGAAGCAGCTAACAGATTAATTAACCAGCCTATGAGAGGCCCCTGGTCTTTCTAAAACCCCGAGAAATGAAAAAAGTATTTAACACCATAGCCGCATTATTATTTTTACAAGTTGCTGCTTATGCTCAACAACCTACTGGCCGTACAACGGCGACTAAGATTGCTGATGTGTTAGCTCAACAACCTGCTGAAGAGCAAGCCAAATTCTTAATGGCAATGAAAGAATTGGAAGGATTCACTTCCGAAGATGTTTCTGCTCTTTTACTAGGATTAAAACCTCAAGGTGGAAATAATGCACCGGTAGAGTATGCAACTAATTCTTATGCATTTTTTGTTATGCAACCCAATATGGAAGCCCAACGTGCTACCTATGTTAAGGGTTTATTGGATGCATTGGATAAATTGACAGATAAAAACAACAAAGGATATGTTTTTGAAGTGTTGAAATTCTGTGCTAACAATGATGCCATCGAGAAAGTTGCTCCTTACTTAGCAGATGAAGAACTTGCTGAAAAAGCAGCTCGCGTATTGAACGCTATTCATACTCCAGAAGCAGCAACCGCTCTTAACAATGCATTGAACAGTTCATCGACTGAAAAAACTGCAACAGCTATCGTTACTGCGTTAGGAGAAATTGAATCTGCAGATGCCGAAGCAAAAATTATTGAGCTGATCGGAAAATATACATCCGATAACTTCCAGTTAGCAGGTCTTACAGCATTGAGTAAAATTGCCGGACCTAATTCAGCTGAATTGTTCTTGACAAAAGCTGAAGAGAAAAGCTACCAATATGATAGAACAAATGCAGCTAGTTTAGCCGTAGATTATGCTGAAGGATTAGCTAAGAAAGATAAAGATGCCGAAGCAACAAGATTTGCTACAACTCTTTACAAAAACGCTGCTGCCTTCAAAGCACCAACTATCCAAGCAGGTGCCATTTCGGTCTTAACCTCAATAAACCCTGCCAAACAAAAGAAACAATTAATCAAATTGGCTTCTAATGAAGATAAATTACTTCGTAATGTAGCTTTAGGATTATTGGCTGAAGATGCTAAGGCGGGAGATCTTGTGAAATTGGCTGGTTCTATTAGGAAATTAGACGGTGATGCTCAGGAAAGCATTTTGAACTTTTTAGCAACTGAAGATGCTACAGGTTCAGTAAAGGCTATCGAGAAAAGTTTCCCGGCATTGAAAGATGAAGAAGCTAAAATAGCAGCTTTAAACGCTCTTTCAGTACTTACCAAAGGTCAAAACGCAGATTTCTTAATCAAGCAAATCCCTACAGCTTCAGAAAAAGAACTAGCAGTTATAAAAACTCTTTTACTTTCATCAAAAGATACTGGAACTATTGATGCTGTAAATGCAGCATTGGCGAATGCAGACGTTAAAACGGAAGTAGCATTATTGGAGGTCTTGTCACAACGTACAAATGCGGCTTCTGCAGCTGCGGTTTTACCTTTGACAGCTTCTGCTGATGCAGCTGTGAGATTGGCAGCTTTTAAGGCTTTGCCGACAACAGTAAATCCTGACAATCTTGAAGCGATCATACAATTATTAGACAAAGCTTCAGGTGATGAGGTTGCTTATGCTCAACAAGCTGCAATTCTTGCTATCAATGCTAGCCCAGACAAAGATGCTAAAATCCAACGTTTGGCTGCGAATATCTCACGTTCGGCAGCTCCTTCGGCAGGGAAGTACTTCCCTATATTTGCTGGAGTGGGTGGATCAGACGCTCTAAAAGCTGTAGAAAACTATATCGCCAGCAACGGCCCATTGAAGGCAGAAGCAATCCAAGCCTTGGCAAATTGGTCGAATGCAGAATCTCTTCCAATCTTAATTAGACTTTCAAAAACTGAAAAAGACCCAGCTGTTTTTAATACTGTTTTCAATGGATTGATCAAGCAATTGAACGCTAGTGATGTAAATCCTGAGCAAAAAACTTTGTATCTAAAAGATGCTTTTGCATTAGCTCAAGATGCTAAACAAAAAAAATCAGCACTTAATAATCTTCAATCCACAGGTACTTACCAAGCTTTGATGTTTGCTGCTAAATATATGAACGACCAAGAATTGGGCGGAACAGCAAGCAACGTAGCCATGAATATTGCTATGGACAACAAAGAATTCGTAGGTGAAGATGTTCGCAATATCTTAAATGCAGCGGCTGGTAAATTGTCAGGCAGTGAAAGTTCGTATTTGAAAGAAGCTATTGTACGACATTTAGCGGAAATGCCGAATGAACAAGGTTTTGTTTCCATGTTCAATGGTAAAGATCTTTCAGGTTGGCAAGGTCTAGTGGAAAACCCAATCAAACGTGCTAAAATGTCTAAAGCTGAACTTGCTAAAAAACAAGTAGAAGCTGATAAGAAAATGCGTGAAAGTTGGTCTGCACAAGATGGAGATTTAGTATTCAGTGGACATGGTGATAACATCGCAACCATCAAGAAATATGGTGACTTTGAGATGTTAGTGGACTGGAAATTAGATCCTAATGGTAAAGAACCTGATGCAGGTATTTATTTAAGAGGAACACCTCAAGTTCAAATTTGGGACATCTCACGTGTTGATGTTGGTGCTCAAGTAGGTTCTGGTGGACTTTATAATAATGCTAAAAATCCGAAAGACCCATCTAAAGTAGCTGATAATGCTCTTGGAGAATGGAACTCATTCAAAATAAAAATGATCGGTGAGAATGTATCCGTTTGGTTAAATGGCGAATTAGTGGTTGATAATATTCCTTTAGAAAACTATTGGGACCGCAATCAATCTATCTTCCCAACTGAGCAAATCGAACTTCAAGCTCATGGATCAAGAGTATGGTACCGTGATTTGTACATCAAAGAAATCCCTCGTAAAGAAGTCTTTCAATTGAGCAATCAAGAGAAACAAGAAGGTTTCGAAGTATTGTTTGATGGTACAAACCTAGATAAGTGGACTAATACTCCGGCATATGAAATCACCCAAGAAGGTTATATCCGTTCTAATCCAGATGCTAAATTTGGTAAGAACCTTTATACAAAAGAAGAATATGGAGATTTTGTATACCGTTTTGATTTCAAACTAACTCCTGGCGCTAACAATGGCGTAGGAATCCGTACACCATTAGAAGGGGATGCTGCATACGCAGGTATGGAAATCCAAGTATTGGATGATGGTGCAGATGTGTACAAAGATTTGAAACCTTATCAGTACCATGGATCGGTATATGGTATTATCGCTGCAAAGCGTGGTTCATTAAACCCTGTAGGAGAGTGGAATACCGAGGAAATCCGTGTCCAAGGTGATAAAATCAAGATCACTGTCAATGGAAAAGTTATTGTTGACGGCGATTTGAAACAAGCTACTAAAAATGGTGCTGCTGATGGCAAGAATCACCCAGGCTTAGACAACAAATCAGGTCATATCGGTTTCTTAGGACATGGAACAGAAGTGTTCTTCAGAAATATCAGAGTGAAAAGATTGTAATTAATTCTATAAATAGTAGAAGCGCCGGTTTTACTGGCGCTTTTTTTATGCCTAAATCGTAAAAAATAACTGACATAAACATTTATTCTTATGGATTCTCGTATACTTGCTGTTATAATCAAAAATCTATTTTCCATGCGTAAGATTAACCTTCTTATCTCTTTTTTATGTATTGCACCGATAGGTACTAGTTTTGCCCAATTGTCGCCTTTGACTGTGGAGAAAATCATGCGGGACCCAAAGTGGATGGGTACTTCTCCTTCCAATTATAGGTGGTCTGCCGACAGCAAATCCTTGTTTTTTGATTGGACTCTGGATAGCAACGATCAACCGTTGGTATATCAACTGGACATCAATACCAAAAAATATAAACTGAGTACAGATAGCATCGCAAGATTGGCAGAAAACCCAGATTATATCTTTAACAATGACAAGTCATTGGCAGTATACGAAAGAGAAGGTGATCTTTATTTGAAAAACAAACAAAACAAAATCATTCGACTGACAGAAACTGTTGAAAGGGAAAATCCGCTTTCATTTTTGATCAACAATGAATTGGTTTTTCAAAGAAATGAAAATGTATATAGCCTGGATTTAAATAACAATTCATTACGTCAATTGACAAATTTCCAAAAAGGATCTGCTCCAAAGGATCCAGCTAAATTGAGTCAACAAGATGATTGGTTGAAAAAGGATCAAGAAGAACTCTTTGAGGTTTTCAAGGAAGAAGACCGCAAAAAAGAAAAACCCAAAAATGAAAAGAAGAATAAAACTATCTATTTAGAAGATGCTTTTTTAGGAGGGGTATCGGTGAGTCCAGATGGAAAATATGTGAGCTACAGATTAATTTATCCTGCCAAAGGCAATAGAAACACCATAGTGCCAGATTTTATTACTCGTTCTGGATATGTTGAAGATCTAAATATGCGAACAAAAGTAGGAAATGCCCTGATGCAATTCAAATCTTTTATCTACCATGTTCAAGCGGATACGGCACTGGAGTTAAAAGCGGCTACTATACCTGGAATCAAAGACCTTCCAGCATATTTAAGCGATTATCCCGAAAGGTTGGAAGAAAAGAAAAAGGAAAATAAAGATAGAAATGTGAATTGGGGAATTGCGTCATGGTCTCCGGATGGTAAAACATCGGTAATCACTGCGAAATCTCAAGACAACAAGGATTTTTGGATTTTAAAAATAAATCCTGAAGATGCTAGTTTAGTTCAATTGGATAGGCAACATGATGATGCGTGGATATCTGGTCCAGGAATCGGAAGAGATGTGAAGTGGTTGGATGACCAGACCTTCTATTTCCAAAGCGAAGCGAGTGGATATTCTCACCTTTATACTTATAATATCAGGGATAACAGAAAAAAACAGCTAACAGAAGGTAATTGGGAGGTTCAATCGGTTCAATTAGCTAAGGATGGGAAGAATTTCTATATTTCAGGGAATAAAGAACATCCTGGAATCACACATTTTTATTCACTACCTGTAAAAGGAGGTAACCTTCAACAGATTACTTCTATGAAGGGGGGAAATGAAGTTACATTGTCCCCAGATGAACAATGGTTAGCCATCAATCATTCAACCATGAATACGCCTTGGGAGCTTTATTTACAGAACAATAAAGCTAATGCGAAAGCCAATCAAATTACAGAATCTGTAAGTTAAGAGTTTAAGAGCTACGATTGGCGCGAACCTGATATGATCAAATTCCAAAATAGACATGGAGATGATGTCTATGCTAGAGTTTATCCTGCAAAAAATCCTCACCCGAATAAACCAGCTGTAGTTTTTGTCCATGGTGCTGGATATCTTCAAAATGTACACTATTGGTGGAGTCAATATTTCAGGGAATATATGTTCAATAATATGTTGGCCGATAATGGTTATACGGTAATAGATATTGATTATACGGCAAGTTCTGGCTATGGAAGAAACCATAGAACTGGAATATATCGTCATATGGGTGGAAAGGATTTATCGGACCAAGTTGATGGTGTAAAATATTTAGTAGACCATTATGGAGTTAATCCTGCCAATGTGGGTATCTACGGTGGCTCCTATGGAGGTTTTATTACCTTAATGGGATTGTTTACCGAACCAGATGTATTTAAATCTGGAGCTGCATTACGTTCTGTGACAGATTGGGCACATTATAACCATGGTTATACTGCCAATATTCTAAATACACCAGTAGAAGATCCTATTGCATTCAAAAGAAGCTCACCAATTTATTTTGCAGATAAGCTCAAAGGGAATTTATTAATGTTGCATGGAATGGTAGATGTCAACGTTCAGTTCCAGGATATCGTACGATTAAACCAACGTTTGATTGAGTTAGGAAAAGAAAACTGGGAACTTGCAGTCTACCCAGTGGAAGATCATGGATTCGTACAGCCAAGCAGTTGGACAGATGAATATAAAAGGATATTTAAGCTATTTGAAAATACACTAAAGAAATAAATTCATGAAAATTAATTCGTAACTTAATAAGGTTATTCACCAATTAACCAACTTGTTATGAATTATAATCGACTTCTGCTGTTGATTATATCAATCGCAGCATGCATCACCATGTTCTATTTCCTCTTTGGCCCAGACCAACAAAACAAAGCCATTGGTTATCTCGCCATGCTAATTCTGATAGGAACAAATGCTCTCTATTTCCTGTATTCAAAAGATTGGATGAGGTAGGGGTGAGATGTGAGATGTGAGATGTGGGATTTGAGATATGAGATATGAGATAGCACCATACCACCACAGAGTGGTTCAATTATTCTAGCAAAATGTTTATACGGCGCTATGCAACCCTGTAGGGGTGTCACTATTATAGAAAAGGGTATTCGACGCCACTCAACCCTGTAGGGGTGTCACTATTATAGAAAAAAAATAAGGCCATACACCCCAAAAACCCCATCGGGGTTAAATGCCTACGGCATTTAACCCCGATGGGGCTTTTTGAGATTTCTGTTTTGAAATTTGATAGGCTCTCACATCTCACATCTCATATCTCATATCTCCCTACGCTACATCCCTCAAATCCACTGCTACTACTCTAGAAACTCCTTGCTCAACCATCGTTACGCCATAGATAATATCTGTGCTGGCAATCGTACGTTTATTATGTGATACAACAATAAACTGCGATTGATTAGAAAATTCACGGATAATATTGTTGAATTTATCGATGTTGGTATCATCCAATGGAGCATCTACCTCATCGAAAATACAGAATGGTGCAGGCTTCAATAGGTATAATGAGAACAGTAGGGCAGTAGAAGTCAAAGTTTTCTCTCCACCTGAAAGTTGATTGATGGATAATGGACGTTTCCCTTTAGGACGTGCAATAATATCTATATCTGATTCCAATGGATTGTTTGGATCACTCAATACAATGTCACATGAATCTTCTTCATTGAATAATGAACGGAATACCTTGATAAAGTTCTCACGAACAGTAGTGAAGGCATACATAAACTTATCATTGGCAGACTGATCGATTTCTTGAATGGTGCTTAGCAATGAAGCCTTGGCTTCCATCAAATCAGTTTTCTCTTTCTGAATAAATCCATGGCGTTCGTCCATTTCATCATAAGCCTCTTTTGCCATCGGGTTAATGCTGCCATAATCATCCAACTGCTTTTTAAGTTTCCGGCATGAAGTCTCCAGATCAGCCATAGCAGGACGTTCCTCCGGAATTTCAGACTCTAATAAATCTTGAAGTTCAATATTGAATTCTACAGAAAGTCGCTCCTTGAGCGCATTTAAATCAATCTGCAAAGTCGTTTTCTTGTCCTTTAATTCTGAAATTAGAGAATCAGAAATATCTTTCGATTTTCTCAATTGATTGATTTCGTCTTCTAAGTCATTGATTACTTTCCTTGATTTAAAGAAATCTTCTTCAACTTCCTGTAAACCCTTCTCCAGCAGCTCCTTTTGTTCATACATGCCACTCAAGTCGGTGTCGTTATTGTCAACATAACTTAAAGCCTCTTTCAAGTCTTCCTTCACCTTTTCCAATTCAGCATTGAATTTCTCGATTCTTTCCTCGAAATTCTCACGTTGAGTCTCACGGAATTCTAAATCCCTTTGAATGGTATTAACCTTATTTTGTTGTTGGTGAAATTTAATGTTTTCTTGATTGTAGACATTTGATTTTTCACTCAAAACCTCGGTCAAATCGTGGTAAGCATCTTCCAGTTCGCTAAGGACTGTTTGATTTTCCTTAGCAGTTTCCTTAAAATTGATCAATTCTGGTTCTGATTTTTCCAATTGAATCAGAATATTTGATACCTTTTCGGCAATATCAAGTCTCCTAGTTTGACTGTTATTGATGAAAGTTTGGTATTGTTCCTGTTTAGTTTTTACAGAAATCAACTCATTGCTCAATCTATTGAGCTGCAGTCGCTGCTCATCAATGAATTCTTTTTGCGAGCTACCTTTCAACCCAATCAATTGACCATTTAGTTCTTCTTGGTTCTCTTGGATTAAGTCAATTTGTAGGTTTAGTTCTTTAATTTCTTTGGCTAAGATTTCCAGGTTTTTTGCACGACCAATTCTTTTTCCTTCAAATAACCCTACTGAACCTCCACTGATTCCCAATTTATTTTTGGCATATTTTCCTCCTTTTTGGAGAATAACCATATTTTCGGACGGCAGATCAGCATCTAAATCAACGTCAGATTCTGAATCCAATAGGTAAACATCTTTTAATAGGATTTGACAAAGAGTCTTGTATTTTTCATCAACGGTAATGATATCCATGGCAGGAATCAATCCGGATTGAATTTTATTGGATAATTCCGGTTGATTATCCTTAACAGCTTCAAGAACAAAGAAATTAGCCCTTCCTCGTGAAGAATCACTTAATAGTTTTATCGCTTGAACGGCGTCCTCTTTTGACTCAACCACATAATGGTTCATGATAGGTTCCAAGAAATTTTCTACAGCTACTCGGTAATCCTCTTTACAGAAAAGTATATCTGAGAATAGAGGTGGATTCTTCTTCCAACCAGCATGCTTTCTTAAGAACTTGATAGATTCTGGAAATCCTTCAAGATTATCAACTAATGATTTCGTTAAGTTATATTCATTTTGTTTAGCATCAACAATACGAGCTTTCTTGCTCAGGTCTTCAGAGGCATCTCGCAATTTTTGCTCACATTGCTGTATCTGGCGCTGAATTTCCTCTTCAGTCCGTAATGCTTCATCAAATTGTTCTTGTTGGATGTTAACCCGTTCCTCAAGCTCTGCAACAACTTGATTGAATTCCCCCAATTCTTGTTCCTTAGATGCAGTATCATTACCAGTTCTTAAAGATTCCTGCTCTAATGCTTCTTTTTGAATTCCCAAGACGGCCAATTCCTTTTCCAAAGCATAGATTTGGCTTTGAAGGGCTTGACTGTTTTTAGAGAATTCATCTAGTTTTGCTTTCGCAGATAACTGCTGTGCTCTAAGTTCCTCAACCTCCGTCTTATTGCCATCCAAATCATGCTTTACAGCTTCAAGAGTATTTTGTTCTTCAAATAACTCCTCATTGAGCCTCTTTATTTGATATTCAACGTGGTTTAATTGCTGCTTATCATTTTGAAGATCATTGGTCAAACGAGTTTCTTTCTCTTGAAGATGAAGTAACTGAGCATTCTTAATCTTTTTCTCAGATTCATAAGACCTGATCTTGTTGATATATTCATTTGTCGCTTTCTGTTGTGCAGAAAGGTTTTGTTCCTTAGATAAAATCTCGGTTTTTGACTCCTGAAGAGTCTTTTCCTTTTGTTCCATCTTCGAAAGAACATCTCTCAATCGAGATTGTTGTTCCTCTTCTTGATCAGTGATTCGCTCTAAATCCGTTTGAAAACCCTCAAGTTTATAATAAGCTAGTCCAATACTTGCCTCTTTATATTCATCCTTAAGTTTAAAGTATTTATCAGCTTTCTTAGCTTGGTTTTCAAGAGATTTAAGGTTCTTGTTGATTTCAAATAGGAGATCATCTACCCTTGAAAGGTCAGCCTCGGTATCTTTTAATTTAGACAGGGTTTGTTTCTTACGAACCTTATATTTGGAAATTCCAGATGCTTCTTCAAATAAGTTTCTTCTGGAGTTGTCTTTATTTGCAATGATCTCATCGATCATCTTTAATTCGATAATAGAGTAGGTGTCCGAACCGATTCCAGTGTCAAGGAAAAGATCTGTAATATCTTTTAGCCTACATTTTACATCATTTAAACGATATTCGCTTTCGCCAGTTCTGAAAAGTTTCCTGGTGATGGTAACGGTAGCAAATTCAGTCGGCAGGATATTTTTGGTATTGTCGAAAGTCAAGGATACCTCAGCTAGGTTCGCGGCTTTACGATTTTTAGTGCCATTGAAGATAATGTTCTCCATTTTGTCAGAACGTAGGTTCTTGGTGCTCTGTTCTCCCAATACCCAGCGCATGGCATCAACAACATTAGATTTTCCACAACCATTGGGACCCACAATTGCGGTGACTCCCTCATTAAAATTGATCGTTACTTTATCGCCAAAACTTTTAAATCCTTTAATCTCTAACTTTGTTAACTGCATTAGCTTGAATTCGTAAAAAAATGTGTGCGAAATTAAGGATTTTCATCTATGAATGAAATACCTTAAAATGATGGTGCTCGTTTTGAGTAAGATAGCCTAAGTCAGTACTTCCTTAAAGTACACAAAATGTGCATTTGTATCTTGTTGGATCCTGAAAATACCCTTAGATATCCGTAGATATCCAGCTATGGCAGTGAGTGCCCATGCTATTGGAGTGGTTACCTCAAGCGAAGGGATCGTCAGATAACTGAAATCATAAAAGTCACCATAGTTCTTAATAATCTCTAGTTCTTCACGTTCTTCAGCACTAAGGGAAGGGTCATTCCATTTCCAAGACCATTTTGAGGTATCTGTTTCCAAAGTTCCTACTACTTGGAACGTCATTTTTAGACTTGAATTGTCTTCATTGTGAAAGGTAATTGAAGATTCATCCCAATCCACGCTGTAATTTGAAAATTGACCAAATCCAAAATCATCCTCCAATGTTTCCTGTTGGTCTGTAATATATTCATGCGCCTTTTCATGCAGAACACGAAAAGAATCATCTATCTTGGGTTTTTCAAGGCTCATAAGGTCATAAATATAGCAAAACCCTTAAAATAAGAAAAGCCCAAATAAATCGGGCCTTTCTGTTTTTATGGATGTATTGTAAAGCTGCCTATGTTGAAATATTAATCTGTAATGGTATAAGTGCTGTACCTCAATTGCAAAGGATATTCTGAATCTCCTTTTGTTCCGATTAATATAAAATTATAATGTTCTGTATTTTTTAGTTCAACCTCATCAATCTTGCCCAAAACTGTACCTTTGTCATCAGTAACTGTAACAGAAGTTTTGCCACTATTTGCAGGTCTGAATATCTGAGTTTGTGCTAATGTGGATGGATTCTCTTTCGAACGATTTGTCGATCCTGTGATTTCTTGATCGCCAATTTTAAAATTTACCTTTCCAACACCGTTCGCTAAGTGGAAAAATCTTACTCCAGTCTTTGTTCCTGCGTTTTCAATCTCAACATCAGGGACACGGATAAATTCCGGCTCAGCTTCAGTACCATAAACCATACAACTGTAAACAACACTGTCAGCAAAGGTTAAGGTTGTGTCAATTATGGCATTATTGTTTGATCGGTCAATCACTTGCAGTTTCTTGTTCCCAGGAATAGCATAGAAGAAGGAAACCCCTCCATACGCAGGATTAATACGATTCAGGAGATTACCATTCACCGCATATAAAACCCCTGTATTTTTTGGATAAAAATTAAATAAGGATACAGCAGGGTAGTTTAAATCTGGATAATCATCATTATCCTTCAAACAACTACTTAAGGTAAATAAACTTAGTGCAATGACTAATAATAAGCTAAATTTTTTCATTTTGTCCAGTAAATTCTATTGAATATCAAATTTTGAACGTTCAATACAAAAAACGGTGATGTTAACACTATCGCTACAGCTATATTGAAAAAATTTAAATTTTCTCCCTGAGAGGATTTAACTTATTGGGTTTTACACGATTTATAAATTCCGCCAATCCTAACCTTTGGATGGTCAAAACTTCTTCCTCATAGATCGGAAGCAGTTCTACCAATTGGATTCCATTGGACTTTCGACCATCTTTTATACGCTCCTGTAAAATTGTGGAATCTGGATTGATGACAACAAATGCATTTAAAGAAGATTCCGAACTGATCTTTTGTCCTATTCTAATGATTTCTCCCGTATTAAAAGGGCAATCCCCACGCAATTGATTAGATAAATATCCAACAATATGCGCCCATGCCATATCTTCAGAATTCATTTGGAGGAATAATTCAATTTTATTGTGCTGGTCTGGATGTGGAGCAAAGGATAAACCATAGGAAAAACTCAGTAATGGTCGTCCCTCAGTCTTAGGAAAAACTATAGTGTAGACAAATGGAAGCTTTTTTTTGACACTTTTCTCCCGGAAAACCGAGGATTTATCCTGAAATATCTCTTCCAAGTGAGACCTATAATGTTCCAAGGGTGACTTAAGAAAATCTGGTTTTTTTAAAATCATCTGAAGAATTATCCTGTTTTATAAGACTAAAGTAGCTAATTATGTAAAATTTTCAGCGAAAGCTGTCAAATTGACTTAAATATAACATTGGAATATTAGTTGATAAACTGTTAACGTATAAAATCTTAAAAATTATAAATTCAAACATATGCAAGAAGAGAAAGGTACTATTTCAATCCACACCGAGAATATCTTCCCGGTGATTAAGAAGTTCTTATACTCAGACAACGAAATATTTTTACGCGAATTGGTATCCAATGCCGTAGATGCTTCACAAAAAATCAAAAGATTAGCATCTCTTGGCCAGTACAATGGCGAGGTTGGAGATCTGACCATTCAAGTAAAAGTCGATGAAGCTGCGAAGACAATTACCATTTCTGATAATGGTATTGGTATGACAGCTGAAGAGATCAAAAAATACATCAATCAGATCGCATTCTCAGGAGCTACCGAATTCATGGAAAAATTCAAGGAAGCAAATGATGCAAATGAAATTATCGGCCGCTTTGGATTAGGATTCTATTCTGCATTTATGGTAGCAGACCAGGTTGAGATCGATTCTTTATCATACCAAGAAGGTGCAGAACCTGCTCATTGGGTATGTGATGGATCTACTTCTTATGAAATTTCAACAGGACAAAGAACAACTAGAGGTACTGATGTAATTCTTCATATCAATGAAGAATCATTGGAATTCCTTCAAAAACAAAGAATCCAACAAATCCTGAACAAATACTGTAAGTTCTTACCGATTCCAATTCAATTTGGAACGAAATCAGAATCTGAACCTGATGGGGAAGATGCAGACGGTAAACCGAAATATAAAACAATTGAAGTCCCTAATATTATCAACATTACGCATCCAGCTTGGACGAAATCTCCATCTGAATTAACTGATGAAGATTATATTAAATTCTACCATGAGCTATATCCACATACTATGGATGAGCCATTGTTCTGGATCCACTTAAATGTAGATTATCCATTTAATCTAACGGGTATTCTATACTTCCCGAAAGTGAAGAACGAATTAGAAATCCAACGCAACAAAATCCAACTTTACTCACGTCAGGTATTTATTACGGATGAAGTAAAGGATATTGTTCCTGAATTCCTGATGTTACTTCAAGGGGTTATTGATTCACCAGATATTCCATTGAACGTCTCAAGATCTTTCCTTCAAGCGGACAGCAACGTGAAGAAAATCAACAACTATATCACCAAAAAAGTGGCTGATAAGTTGAATGAAATCTTTAAGTCTGACCGTAAAGGATTTGAAGAAAAATGGCCAGACATCAGCTTATTCATTAAATATGGAATGCTGAGCGATGAGAAATTCGCAGAAAAAGCAAATGACTTCTGTTTATTACAGAATGTAAATAAAGAATACTATACATTCAAGGAGTACTACGAAAAGGTAAAAGACATCCAAGTTGACAAAGACGGAAATATTGTCTACCTATATACCCAAGACAAATCTTTACAAGACGGATATATTTCAGCTGCCTTGGCAAAAGGATATGATGTTTTAAACTTTGATGGACCTTTGGATACCCACTTCGCAGGCTATGTAGAACAACACGGCGGCGAGAAAATTCAAATGAAACGCGTAGACTCTGATGTTATCGATAAGTTGATCCCTAAAGACGAACAAATCGAGCAAACATTGTCAGAAGACGAAAGCAAAAAAGCCACAGAAGTATTCGAAAAAGCAATTTCACGTCCTGACATGAAGGTCGAAGTAGACGCATTGAACGCTTCAGACTTACCTGTATCCGTTACAATCGACGAATTTATGCGCCGTATGAAAGATATGGCCAAAACTGGCGGCGGCATGGGCTTCTATGGAACATTACCAGACAACTACAAAGTAACTGTCAACGGTAACCACCCATTAATCAAACGCATCTTAGAATCCCCAGAAGAAGACGGCGAAAAACTTGCAAAACAAGCATTCGACCTTGCACTACTTTCTAGAGGCCTTCTGACTGGCGCAGAACTAACGGCATTCGTAAAAAGAAGCGTAGACTTGATCTAATAAATACATTATCAAATATCATATATCAAAAAAAGAGTTGCATTTTGCAACTCTTTTTTATTTCCAATATTCTTCAAAGCAATTTTTCAACCTACCATCCAGTTTTATTTCTGCCTTCTATCCAATTTACCTTTCCACCATTAAAATCATAGTTCATCATGTAAATCAGATTAATCACAGTTTAAGACAGATAATCAGTTTAATCACAGTTTTTAATTAAGCCCCAGCTGTTTATCATCCATATATTTCAACATCTTTTTCAATTCCGGATCATTGAAATAAGCTAGGCTCTCGCTAGCAATTTTCCGAGCTGTCCTGAATTCTTTCTTTTCCATTTGGTCTGCAGCTAAATTAACAGCCATAGAAATCAAGTCTTTGTTATCCTTTAACCCTAAACCCTCATTCTTCGATAGCTCTTCGATAACCAGGTCATGGTATGCTAAAGACTTTTCAATATTCTTCTCTTGAAAACTTAAAAATGCCAATTGATTCGCGTTAATCGTGTAAATTTTACGAACTTGCTTATCATCCTGTAAGAATGGAAATTTAGCAGTCCATGAATCAATAGTATCTAATGAACCCTGAAGGTTATTCTTGTCCGACACTAATGAAATCAACGATGCAGAAATCATAGTTTGAACCTCCTTGTCTTCCATGTTTTTAGCATAGCATGAAGTCAATAGGGGAAGGGCCTCGGTTACATTTTTATTGACAGCTAATTTAATAGCCTTTTCTTTTGTCTCTTTATATTCTACTGAATCAGATTCCTGTGCGAATGCTGTTGTTGTCAAGCTTAATCCTAATAATACGGCAGATAATTTTAAATACATATGTCTTTTTATCATGTTAATCATTGTAACAAAACTATAACATTAACAAACAAAAACCATACTCTTAACTTTTCTTAACATGTTCAACTGTGTTGAGATTCAATAAAAGTCGATTTCAACCCGCTATTTGTAACAAACTTAATATAATTTGATGATTTAAAAATTCCTTAAATAAAAAACATGCCCTGGAATACATGTATAGGATGTTTTTAAGCATTGGAAGGAATGCTGAGGCGATGAGTTCCTTGGCAATACTTTGATTGCTAGGAACATCAGGTTAAGACGAGGGTATTATATTACATTTTTCCTGATTTCAAATTCTTCTTTAATTTCATTCATAGTTTTGAAATTAAGGATGAGAATAGGAAAAGAGATGATTGTGAATAACCACACGTACATATGGTCAACTACAATCCCCATTGCTATTGATGAAACCCAATAAAGACCTAGTGCAAAAACATGAATTACGGTTAAGGTCCTTAATCTGCTCAGCTTCTTTAGCAATTCAGCTTCGCTTAATTCTTGAATCTTATTTGTCATGTGATGATCGTATCTATTTGATTACTAGTGTAAATTTATCAATAGATTATCAACAATTTCTGCCGTATTCAAAACTTAATAGAACCTTAATGATTGGATAATATTAGCGCTCAGCTAATTTCCTTTCCACTTCTTCCAATCTTGCTTTTATCCCTTTTTGATTCTTGTAGTTCATGTATAAAGAACCTCCGATAATAGCGATCACCACCCAGTTATTGAAGCTGTACCAACCCATGGCTACATTCACAGCTACCACAATTATAAATGCTATCAATTGAACAATCCATAGCGCTCTTAAGGTTTTGTAACTTCTGTTTAACTTTTCTCGTTGTAGAATTTCGTATGCTTTTTCCATGGGTTGTCATTTTGTTCTTACAGCATTCAATTTAAAGTTTTTTATTGACACCGTCTGTATTTGAACATCAACAATAGGTAAACCATACATTTTTAGTATATTAATACATTCACATAAAATAACCTTGACATGAAAATTTTTATCAATAAATTGATTCCAAAAGCAGGGATGGAAATATTGGAACATCCAGACATTGATCTCTTAATGCCTGAAAATCCTGAAATTTCTTATGATGAATGGATCTCTTATTGTCAACAGTGTGACGCTATATTAAATATTGGTGCCTATAAAATAGATGCTAAATTTTTTGATCTGTGTCCTTCTGTAAAAGCGGTATGTCTGTTTTCAGTTGGATATGATCAGGTCGATCTGGAGGAAGCTACTAAAAGAGGAATCCCGGTCTCCAATACACCAGACGTACTCAGCAAAGCAACATCGGATATTTCATTTATGCTGATGCTAATGGTTTCTAGGTTAGCATCTTTCAATACAAATCAGATTCGATTAGGAGTGCGGTTTAAGTATTTCAATCCTGTTGCCAATCTGGGGCAGGAACTATATGGCAAAACCTTGGGCATATTTGGTCTAGGTAGGATAGGTTATGAAATGGCAATAAAATGTCAGGCAGCATATCAGATGCCGATAATTTATCATAATAGGAACCGAAATGAAGAAATGGAGGAAAAATTAAATGCTAAATATGTGAGCTTTGAGGAATTGCTTGCCCAATCGGATGTCCTATCTATCCATGCTAACTATTCCCCCGAATATTTAGGGCATTTTGATGCCAAGGCATTCAATCAGATGAAACCAAATTCTATCCTTATCAATACAGCAAGGGGAGGATTTATCGATGGAGATGATTTGAACCAAGCATTAAGTGATGGCAAGGTCTGGGGCGCCGGATTAGATGTGACCAATCCAGAACCTATGCTGCCTGATAACCCATTATTGAAACATGAAAGGGTTTGTGTTTTGCCACATATCGGATCGGCAACCATTGAAGCTAGGTCTGGAATGGCAAGGATAGCTGCAGAAAATGTGGTATCCTTTGTGGAAGGTAAACAATTAAAAACCTGTTTGAACCCTGAGGTTTATAAATAATGGTGAATATTCTCATCGCACCAAATAGCTTTAAGAATAGCTTGACTGCCGAAGAGGTTGCTGATGCAATTGCGCAGGGAATTCAAAATAGCGGCATCAAGGCGAAAGTCTTAATGCATCCCATAGCTGATGGAGGTGACCATACCTCTTTTTTGCTCACCAAATTACAGAATGGGGCTATGCATACCGCCAAGGTTAAAGGTGCTTATTTAAAACCTACCCAAGCCTCTTATGGATTGATCAACAATGGAAAAACTGCCATCATCGAAGTTGCAGAAACATCCGGCTTTAAATCCATAAAACAGAAATTGAAAAGTCCCCTCGAATCAAGTACCAAAGGGTTGGGGGAACTTATCAATATATGCATTAAATCAGGAATCACAGATTTTATCATCTGTCTAGGTGGATCAGTAACTGTAGACGGTGGAATTGGGATGCTCCAAGAATTAGGGTTAGAATTTTTTGATGGTAATAAAAAATTAGTCCGGCCATTGCCTAAAGATTTTGACAAGGTAGATGCTATGGACCGAGGGAAACTGAAAGAGCAAACCTCAAAATGTAAGTTTACGGTTTTATGTGATGTTAATAATCCATTGCTGGGAAAAGAAGGTGCTGCTCATGTTTTTGGTCCCCAAAAAGGAGCTTCTGCAGACGACATCAGAATCCTTGAGGAATTTTTGCAAAATTTTGAATCATTGACCTTCGATAGTTCTAAAAAATCATTAAACAAGGTGCTGGGGGGCGGTGCAGCAGGAGGACTTGCAGCAGCTTTTTCTGTTTTTTTGAATGCGGATCTAAAGAAAGGCGCTGAATATTTCTGTGAAATTACTGATTTTGAAAAATCGCTTCAAAAGGCCGATATTTTGATTACGGGCGAAGGAAGCATGGATAGTCAATCGTTAGAAGGAAAGGCTCCAATCACAGTTGCAAAATTAGCTATACAGAAAAAGATCCCTTGTATAGCCATCGCTGGAAAAATACCTCTGGAAATACCGGATGAATTGCAACAATATTTTACGATGCTCATGCCTATTGGTAACCAACCTGAAGAAATAAAGGAAGCAATGGCTAATACCAAAAATAATATCGTTCGAACCATAGAACAAATCAGTAAACTAATTCATTTCTTTCATAACAAAGGTCAAAACAAAGACTAATTAGGAATATAGTTTTTAATGTCCATGGTACAGGTATAAAGCTCCATAAGTCCATTGTGGTCCTTGTATGCCAGGGTAATTGATTCTATCCATCATCAATGCAATATATTTGGCGGGATACCCATCAGGTAATTCCACTACATTTGGCCATACTCTGGTATTTGCCTGTTTGTCCCACGGCGGTAAATCCATTTTCATGGTTCCCAATTCTTTTAAATCAGGGTAGGAATAGATAAATATCTCTCGCTCAGAACTCCCCGAAAAGCAATATAACTTGCCATCTATTCTTTGAATAGAAGTGCCTGTAGAATTCTGCTTCACCGGTCCTGCAATCTTTTTAAAACCTTTGTCCCAATCATCAGATTCCAAAATTATAGCTTTATATCCATCTGAATTTTCACAGGTTAAGATTCTGTATTTCCCATCTTTTTCATCAAAAATAATATGTGGATCTTCAATATCTCCAACTTGACCCATTGGTCTAGCTTTCATTATTGAAAATCCAAACCTTGGATCCTTTTTGCTCTCAACAGCTAAAAGTTGTTTCTTTTCGCCTTTTTTAGCGTAAGCACTGAAACCCGTCGTGATCCCTTTCCAAGTCGAATCCCTGCGATCGTAAAAAATATGGGAAGCGACTTCATTGCGCCAAAGTCCATCTTCACGATCAAACACAATAATCCCTTCGAATTTTATATCAAATACCGAAGGATTCATACTGAATACTCCCTGTAATGGGTTTGGAAGTCCACGACCTCGAATACTCATCGTATACCATATTCGACCGCCATCCAGTATAGGCTCCCCATTTTCATAAGTCATCGCTCGAATATCTGCCAAACCCATCCCTGCATTGATATCAACGGAAATGTCCTTAATTTTTATGGTTCCATTTTCTGCCGATGTGTACAATAAAGACTGAAACTTTTGAATCCTTTTGGTTTCTCTTAAATCAAGAAGTTCACTGAATTCAAATTGTCCTATAAGCTTGGGATATTCTTTATCTTGCAAAAATAGATTCAATCCGCTCCCTAACATTTGAAAAATTAATTTGCCTTGAAGGAATGGTTTGCCAATTCCTTGAATCATCATAGACTGTTTGGAAACATTTTCCCCATCAATTATCAAATTGTATTCAGCATCTACCAAGACTGCATTCTCGTAAGAAACTATTACCAAAACTACTTCCTTTCTATTTGGATCAGAAAATTGAAACCCCAGTTTCCCTTTGCCACTGATTTCGCCCAGGTCAATGTTATAGGTTGCAAATGGATTAAATCCTGCAAGCCACATCAATGCTGCTGCATTATTTTTAGAGTCTATTTGCAATGTTCCTTCATGAATCTTAAAGTCAACTGAGTCCTTACCAAGTTGAGTAATAGGATTCATAATAGGCATTCCAATTGTTTGTGAAGGGGAAAAAGAAGCTAAAGGAATACTTTGATTGGAATCAAAAATAATACGCTTGGAGGCTTGACGCACGAATTGGATATCTGTTGGCAAAGTTTGGCCACAACATAAAGAGGAGCAAAGCACAATTACTAAGGTGATCAAGAAATTCTTTGTCATAGGTTAGGTTTACATTGAAACCCCAAAATACAAATAATTCCTAATTGATGTTAAATCTCTTTACTAACCAATGGTCAGCATGATTTTGAACAATATCTTCCTTTAAATTCTCATCTTTGGTCGACATATATTGATATACTTTTAAAGGTATGGCATCTGGGTATAGTTGCCTTGATTCTTCCAATACCAATGCTGCTTGATCAATTTGTTTTGATGCATTATAAGCTTCAATCAGATAGATGTATATTAAGACTGGAACACTATTGTAAATTGCTTTGTATTCATTAGCTAAGGTTTCCATCAATTTCACTTGTAAATTTGGAATTGTTTTTCCAGTTTCAATAGATTCAGAAATATGTTTTTGATAGATCGTAAATAGACCTAATAAATGGTGATTTTTAGATTTCTCATTCATTAATAAACTCTGGAATTTTTTGATCGTATTTTCGCTTAAAGTGGGATTGTTGGTTTGTAAGTTTTCGTTAAAAAAATCATCCATCAAAGAATAAATCTGTTTATCTGTACTATCTATAATACTTTCTGATTTAAGGGTTTTTGTCAGTTCGGCGATATAGTCAGGTTCTTGAGAAAAGCCAATGACAGGGATGATAAAAAACAATAGGATCGTGAGGAGTGATTTCATATTTGGATTAATTAATTGTCCTAAATATACTTTATTTTCTCTACTATTAAGTGCTGTATCAATAAATTACATTTGGCCAGTACTGTCCTAAATAAATTTTTTGGCATAAAAAATCCTTCTCCATTTGTGTTCAATTGAAGAATTTGGTTAATTACTGGAAAGGTATCCTATGTGTGTTACTAAAAGAGCACATATTGTCCTTTTTTATCGGGAGGTTTTCCTGAAATGAACGGATCATCAGCCCATTTCCACAGATCAATTTTCACGAATATGTTCATCCTGATAAAGTTGACCAGATTCGAGAGGTTCCAATTGTATTTTGCCTTCTTCTGGATGTACTTAAAGAGCAGGATCCCGATAAGTGCAGTCCATATTTT
>NZ_PEBA01000016.1:0-50726 GCF_002734235.1 Sphingobacterium sp. 1.A.5 | reverse complement strand
ATGTAGCGTAACTTTCTGGCCTCGAATGGGAAAGTCTGAAATTTCAGTAGAAGGCATAAAACCCTTTGACTCCAACTTGCTGTTCTCATAGCCTGTCGGAGCAATATTAAGTTCATCTAAATAAATATGGAGTTGATTGTCGACCTGATCGACTTCTAAAATCTGGAAGTATTCCAAAAGCCCTTCCGGCATCAATAAGGATAGTAATTTACGTTCGGCTTCTTGCAAGGGATATTTGTATTAAGGACGCTAAACTAAGAAATTTTTAACACTCCCCCCAAGAATTCAGCTTGATCCACTGATCCATCCTTTTGAAACTGATCCCAATGTCTTTTGTCTTATGTCTTATGTCTAAACAAAAAAAGCCTGTCTTGCGACAGGCTTTTTGTTTTCGTACCTAGGGCGGGAATCGAACCCGCACTCCTTTAACAGGAACAGGATTTTAAGTCCTGCGTGTCTACCAGTTCCACCACCTAGGCAACTGAGCGAAAGACGAGATTCGAACTCGCGACCCCAACCTTGGCAAGGTTGTGCTCTACCAACTGAGCTACTTTCGCTTGACGTGGTGCAAATATAGAGAGAAAATTGAAATCCTAAAATTATTTTTTGAAAAATATTTCATTAATCGCCCAAATCGTTGTCTTTCAGTACCTCTAAAATTAAATTATTTTCATACCCTCGACCCAATGCATATTGATATAGCTTATTTCTTTTTTTATATGGATCTGACTCTTTAATCAAATTCGATTTTTTGATAATAATGGCAGTTAATTTTTCAAAATAATCGGTTGGCTCGATTTGCTTTAAAGCGATTTTGATGAGTGGAGTCGATACCTGCTTAAGTTTTAGCCCCTGCGTGATCTTTATTTTACCCCAACCCTTGATTCTGAATTTTCCTAACGCATAAGCCTTCGCAAACCTTTCTTCATTCAGGAAATTTTCTTCGATTAGATAACCGATTATATTTTCCACATCTGTTTTGTGCAGCCCCCAGCCATATAGTTTGTCACGCACCTCTTGTTGGGAGCGCTCTTGATAAGCACAATATGATTCTGCTTTTCTCTTAGCTTCCAGTGGCGTAAATGTCTTTTGTTTTTTTATCGGTTCGTCCATAATGCAAATCTTCAAAAAATGATGAACTTTTAAAAAAAATGATGAACTTCGTTCTTTATTTGCAGAATCATGTATACTATTAAATTTATTTGCGAAGTATTAAAAGTAACAGCTTTTAAATCAAATGATTTATCGTCAAAAATCAGCGAACTAGTATACGACAGCCGGAAGGTAAACAATCCTGAAGAATCTTTGTTTTTTGCCCTTAAAGCCACTCGTGATGGTCATGATTTTATTCCAGATGCCTACGAAAAAGGAATTCGGAGTTTCGTTATTTCAAATTCTATTCCTTTTCTGAACGATAAAACTGATGTCAATGTTATATTGGTTTCCGATGTTTTGGAGTTTATGCAAACATTGGTTACTTATCATCGCAAACAATTTAATATTCCTATAATAGGAATAACTGGAAGTAATGGGAAATCGATCGTAAAAGCTTGGCTTTATCAATTGTTGGTGCCTGAAAAGAAAGTTTACCAAAGTCCAAAAAGCTATAATTCTCAATTGGGAGTTGCGCTCTCTTTATGGAACCTAGGTCCTCAGTATGACTTGGCTTTAATAGAAGCAGGGATTAGTGAGCCTGGCGAAATGGAAAAACTTCAACAGATGATTCAGCCTACTATTGGTATTTTTACTAATATTGGAGTTGCCCATTCTCAGAATTTTGAAAGTAAACAGGAGAAATTAGTTGAAAAAATTAAGCTTTTTAAATCTGTTGATGCCTTAATCGCCGGATCTGATTATTTAGAAAAAGAGATGGTAAATCCTGATGTAAGAATGGTGAGTTGGGGGAAATCTGATCATGATCAGGTTCAACTTATATCTGAAGATAGGTCGGGGAATACCAGTAAATTGAAAGTTCGTATTGGAGAAGTAATTTGTATTTGCCAAGTTCCATTTACTGACCGTGCTTCAATTGAGAATATCATGAGTTGCATTGCAACGATGTATTATCTTGGTTATGATGCAGAGACGGTTGTTGAAAGAATTCAAGGATTAAAACCTTTAGAAATGCGTTTGCAATTGAAAAAGGGTATCAATCATTCTTCAATAATTGATGATTCTTATTCCAACGACCTCGCATCGTTAAAAATTTCGTTAGAATTTCTAAATCAGCAGAACCAACACAGCAAAAAAACATTGATTCTTTCGGAGATGGAGGGTCTTGCGGAAAGTGACAAGTTACAACAGAAATTGGTTTCACTTTTGAATAGCTCACAGTTGCAACGTTTTATATGGGTTGGTACAGATTACGATTGGTTAAACAATATTGATATTGAAACCAAGACAAGCTTTGAAAATACGGAATCTCTATTGTCCCATTTTACAGAATTGGACTTTCACAATGAAAGTATCTTAGTAAAAGGAGCGAGGAAATTTCTTTTTGAGCGGGTTGTACAACGGTTGGCCTTAAGGTCCCATGGTACTGTTTTGGAAATCAATCTAAATGCTATTTCAAATAATCTGATGCTCTATAGGAGTTTAATTCCAAAAGGAGTTAAACTGATGGCCATGGTAAAAGCATTTTCTTATGGTAGCGGTAGTTTTGAGGTTGCAAATTTATTACAGTTCAGTAAGGTAGATTATCTGACTGTTGCATTCGCTGATGAAGGTGTTGAATTGAGAAATGCAGGAATAACATTACCTATTATGGTATTGAGTCCAGACCGAGATACCTTTCAAACCTTATTGCAACATAATTTAGAGCCTGAAATATATAGTATGAGTTTTTTAGATGAATTTATAGATTTCTTAAAGGAGAATGACATCCACGGATTCAATATTCATCTAAAATTAGATACGGGTATGCACCGGTTGGGGTTTTTTCCGGCAGAGATAAAAACTGTTATAGAAAAGCTGAAAAATCAGGATCAGGTTCATGTTCAATCGTTTTTCACGCATTTGGTTGCTTCGGGAGACCTCAATCAAGATGATTTTACTTTACAACAAATAAATAGCTATCGTTCCGCTGCGCAAGAACTGGAGGAAGGACTGGGGTATACATTCATCAAGCATGTGGCTAATACATCTGCTATTGTTCGATGGCCAGAAGCACATATGGATATGGTTAGATTAGGAATTGGGCTATACGGAGTTGATATGGACAGGAATTTTTCGAACCTAGAACAAGTTAGCAGTCTAAAAACTACCGTTACACAGATAAAGGAGTTAACTGCAGGAGAAACAGTAGGTTATGATCGTAAAGGAGTATTGTCTAAAGACAGTAAGATTGCTACTGTCAAAATAGGATATGCGGATGGATATTCGAGAAGGTTTGGTAATTCAGTTGGAAAAATGCAAATTAATGGTCAATTAGTGAGTACAGTTGGAAATATCTGTATGGATATGTGTATGCTCGATATCACTGGCCAGGATGTCCAAGTAGGGGATGAGGTGATAGTTTTTCCAAGTTTAATGGAATCAGCCCAGGCAATTGGAACTATTCCATATGAGCTATTAGTAAATATTTCAAGTCGAGTTAAAAGGGTATATTATTACGAATAAAATGATAACTAAGTTTTTTCAAAAGTTTTTTTACTATCTGATTAAGGGAACCTTGGTGGTTGCGCCGGTTGCTGGTGCCATCTTTGTAATTGTATGGTTGGTTGCTACGTTGGATGGAGCATTAAACATTACTGAGCATTTCTTGACTGATGAGTACGGCAAACCATTATATATTCCTGGATTAGGTATTGTCTCGGTCATTTTACTATTGACTCTAATAGGATTTATTTTTACCACTTTAGTTACTGCCCCTATCAGGGCGTGGCTAAATAGGACGATTAGTAAAATTCCTTTATTTAATACGTTGTATTCATCTATTAAGGACTTTACCGAGGCCTTTGTTGGTGATGCAAAGAAATTCAATGAACCAGTATTGGTTGAGGTGAATGAATTTGGCCTGAAGAAAATAGGTTTTTTAACTCAAAAAGATCTTAAAGCTATTAATTTACCTGGTGAAGTGATTGTTTACTTTCCTTATTCTTATTCGGTTGCCGGTCAAGTGGTGATTATTTCGGCTAAGAAGGTTACCAAATTGGATATTTCTGCTACTGATGCCATGAAACTTGTAGTATCAGGAGGTGTTAGTGGGTTAGAAGGTAAAAATCCAAAAGCATTAAGAAAACCTGAATTATAGATTATTAGAATCATGTTCTGGAAAAAAAGCAAGATAACGATAGAAGGACTTGAGCAAAGTGTAATAAAATCAGAAGCTGAGCTCAGTTTCTTACATGCTAAGTCCGACACTTATCTAAGTAAATTAATTCTTAATTCCACTAAATCCAACATCTCTGTGGTTGAAGAACATGGTAAGTTTCTACAGAAATTATCTGGTTTTAATTTTGAGGATAGATGGCCGTTTGGTTCTGAAATAACTTCCTTAAATGAATACATAAAACTGTACAGCAAGGTTTTGCCTGACAACATCTATCATAAAATTGAATTTGATGTTGATAATCATGAAAAGGAAATTCCTGTATTGATTTTATTTCCGATGGTCCAAAATGGTTTGGTTAATGGCTACAATACAATGGAAAATTATCCTCTGAAGGTAAAGCTGAAAGCAAAAGATAATCATATTGTTTATGAGGTCAGCAATAGGGTAAATCATCATTTGACAAATCAAGCGGATAATAAATTCATTTCAGAATTTGAAAACAGGCTTCAATATCATTTTGGTGAAGATTTTAACTTGATCATAAATAGCAACAGCAATTTATTTAAAGTGACCTTATTACTTAAAGTCAAATAAGAAAGGAGCTATCAAATTGACAGCTCCTTTCAAGTTAAATTAATCTGTATATATCGAAGTTTTAGTCTCTTGTACAGTCGGCCGTCCAAGTTCCATCATCATCAGTATAGGCAATTGTTAATTTATCTGCGTCTATTGAAATAATACCCAAAGTACCATCTTCGATAAATAGTTTGGTGTTATCTCCTTCCTTCATTTTAATATTGTTAATGTCTTCCATATCATCACTAAAAAGGAAAGAATAGTTTGATCCACCAACTTTAGTAACTGTTACTGTTCCTTGTAGTGGGCCTTTCATTTCGCCTCCTGTTGGTTTAAAGGAAATTGTACCTTTATAATCATCAACAAAAAAGTCATTATCTACAGGATCATCATCTTTAGAACAAGCAGAAACTGCAAATAAAACCACGAATAATAGACTTAGTAATTTCAATGTTTTTTTCATAGTACAACGTTTTAAATAGTTTTTCAATAGTTTATCGTCATACTTATAACCAATCATGGTGCCATTTAGGTTGCAACATAAGTGTTACAACTTTACTTTAACATAATTTTAACATTAAAAATTACAGGAAATCGAAGAGATTTAACTGTGTATTTCGTTGATTTTTAAAGTGTGAGAGGTCATATTCAAACATTGAATTGTTGAGATTATTTTTATTACAGTGCAATCTGAAATTATCTCTTATTATTTCTGCAAGTTGTCCAGTTCCTTTCATTCTATTTCCGAATTCACTATCATTTACCTTTCCATTATGGCATGCTTGAATACTATGCCAGATTTTATTTGCTCGATCCGGATATGCCTTCCAAAGCCATTCTTCGAAAATTTTTGATATTTCTCCATTTAATCTTACAATGGTATAACCTGCCCACCGAGCACCAGCATCGGCGGCTGCTTTGAGGACTTTTGGAATTTCATGATCCGTTAGTCCTGGAATTATTGGTGCACACATAATTCCTACAGGAATTCCTTTACTAGCTAATGCTTCGATTACTTTCAATCTCTGTTGTGCTGTAGCCGTTCTAGGTTCCATCTTTGATCTAGTTTCTTTGGTTAAAGAATTGATGGATAAAAAAACTACACAGAGATTTTTCTTTGCCATTTCTGCAAGGATATCAATGTCGCGAAGAATAAGGCTGTTTTTGGTAATAAGGCCTATTGGTTGGCCATGTTCTAGCGCAATTTTTAAAATTGATTGTGTAAGCTTGAACTTTCTTTCAAGAGGTTGATAACAATCAGTATTTCCTGAAAGAGAGATTGGTGTACCGTCCCAAGATTTTTTGCACAGAAAATCTCTGAACAATTTTGGGGCATTGGATTTTACGAGGATTTTGCTTTCAAAGTCAAGACCAGCACTGTATCCCCAATATTGATGTGAATTACGTGCATAACAATAGATACAACCATGCTCGCAGCCTTGATATGGATTTGCAGAATATTCCATTCCTACATCTGGACTGCTTACTTTGTTGACAATTGTTTTAGGATGGATGATTGTAAACTGGGTATTTGGAACTTCCTGTTCCCAATCATCTATCCCTTCAATATGGTCTTGCGAATAACTTAGCTTTGAAAATACGTTATGTATATTTTTTTGCGCCCCTCTACCATAAATAAATTCATGTTCCATCTCACTAATATTTTTACTAAAATACTAAAAATATTAGCAAAACAAAAATTGCAATTTATTGATTTAATGTTTCTTGAATTATTTCTTGTTCCTCAGCTTTACTTTTTAAATAATTATGAATTACGATTTGGGAGCGACAAATAGGTTCATCATTATGGACATATTCATTTGTTTGCTTGTTATTTAAATATCTCGCTTTGACGTTATCTCTCAATTGAATCTCCAACATTTCTAACAATTCATGTTTTAGTTTTTTGCTGTGGATCTTTACTGCAGCTTCTACACGATGGTCAAGATTCCTTGTCATTAAATCTGCTGAGGAAATATAAGTTAACTCTTTACCAGCTGCATAGAAGTAAAAAACGCGCGCATGTTCAAGAAATTCATCAACGATACTAATTGCATGGAAAGGTTTGATGAATTTTTTCTGATTTACTGCACAAAAAATTCCTCTAACTATTAGGTCTACTTGAACACCAGCTGAAGAAGCTTCGTATATTTTTTTGATTGATTCTTTATCGCTCAGAGAATTTATTTTGATTATTATTCTCGCTGGCCTGCCAGCTTTTGCTTCTGCAATTTCCTTATCAATAAATGAGCATATCTGCTGACGCATGTCTTTTGGACAAATCAATAGACTTTTATTGTTTTTGATTTGATCAACAAATGCTACTTTAGGTTTTGCCAGAGCATTGAATATTTTATTAATGTCAGCCATTACACCTTTATTGCTAGTCATCAAACAATAATCGCCGTATAATTTAGCTGTTTTCTCATTGATATTTCCAGTGCTAACAAATCCGTATTGTATCGTTTTATTATTTACCCTTTTTTTGATGATACATAATTTGGCGTGTACCTTTTTGTTCGGAATTCCAACCAGGACTTTCACACCTTCCATTTCGAATCTTTCTTTCCATTCGAGATTGTGTTCTTCATCAAACCTTGCTCTGAGTTCCAGCATTACCGTTACCTCTTTACCATTTCTAGCAGCATTTACCAAAGCATTTGCAATTTTTGAATTGGTTGCCATCCTGTATATTGTCGTTTTAATAGACTTAACATCAGGATCCATAGCTGCTTCTCTCAGCAGGTCGATCATAGGTCGAAATTCATGATAAGGGAAGGAGAGGAGTACATCTTTCTTTTGGATGACATCAGTAACCCGATCAAATCCTACAAAATCAGGATGTTCAAATGATTTTCTTTCTTCAGGTTTTGTATATGATTTGAACACATCAGGAAAATCCATGAAGTGTTTAAAATTATGTATTTTTTGTCCAGGTATTATACTGTCTTTTTTACTTAGATTAAGTTTTTTGATCAATAGCTCCAATAATTTTGGATCCATCTCTTGGTCAAAAACAAACCTTGTAGGTTTTCCTTTTCTCCGGTTTTTGATTCCTTTAGAGATTTTTTCAGCAATTGTTGTATTGATATCGTTGTCAAGGTCAAATTCGGCATCTTTTGTAACCTTAAATGTATTGGCTACAAACTCATCAAATCCGAAATAAGAGAATATATAAGGTAGATTTACCTTAACGATATCTTCCACCAAGATGATATGTTTTTGATTCTTAGGAGATGGTAATATTACGAACCTTCCTAATTGACGGGAAGGCAGTTCAATGATTGCGAATTTGGTATCGTATTGCCAATCATCTTTATACATTGCAATTCCTAAATAGAGGCTTTTATCTCTTAAGTAAGGCATTGGATTAGCCTCATCTAGGATAAGAGGAATGATATTGGTTTCTACTTCTTCATCGAAATAATTTTTTACAAATTCCAGTTGTGCTGGATTTAATTCTTCAGCTGTTTTTATATACACCTTTTGTTTGGCCATTTCCCTTTGGACTTGGTTCCAAATTTTATCGAATTTACGTTGTTGTTTGATAACAATTTCTGTAATTTTTTCAAGGATAATTGCAGGTGCTTTATAGAAATAGCTATTTGATTCTTTGGTATTTATCTCTGCAGCTCTTTTTAGGGCAGCAACACGAACTCTAAAGAATTCGTCTAAATTATTTGAAAATATACCTAGGAATTTTATTCTTAAATGAAGGGGGACAGTGGGATCGGCTGCTTCTTGTAATACGCGACCATTAAAACTCAACCAACTTATATCTCTAGGGATAAATTTACTTGCCATTTCTCTATCTATCATCATAGCTCAAAGATGTTCGAGCATTATTTGGTAAAAGTTAATAAATTAATATCAAATTATTAAATAATAGAAAATAAGATTTAAGCAGCATATTTTTTAAAATTCTTATCTTCTTTTAATAAATAATCTGGGCTTAAATGACTTTTGTCCAATACTTTCCCGAACGGTAAAATATATTTGGGTTAATAAAAACTTAAATTTCAAATTTCGAACAAAATTATAAAAAATATTAATAAATAATAATTAAAAATTTAAACTATTGATGGTTGTTGGCGATTTTGAATTTATAGTATGGCTTGGATTTGATAAAAAGTGAACATTATAATTTGATTTACAGAAAAGCACTCAAGAAAATCTTGAGTGCTATTTATACTAAATTCGCTGTAAAAAATGTATAAACAGAAAGTTCTGAAAACTACATTTACTATGATAAACTAGAATGTTTTCCTTTATAGATGTAGGTTAAAATTTTACTCATTTGGTTATATATTATTCATAAATATAAATAATATATTTAATAAAGAAAATATAATTCTTTAAAACGACAAAAAAAAGCGGCTAATCACCGCTTTTTATTATGAATATTATTTTTTCAAGCCTCTTCGGCTTAAGATATTAATAGCTTCATATTTAGCAGTATCGTAATGTGGTTCCTCCAGATTAAGGCTGGTCGGAAAGGGTTTATTCTTGTCGAAAAAATAAACCTTGGTAATACTTCCATAATCGTTCACAGGAAACATATCTGCACATTTATCATATTGTGCATTCAACTGGTCTCCAACAGTTACTGCATATATTCTTATTATTCCACCTTTATTATTTTCGTTTCTCACAAAAGCTACTTCAGTGAAATCTCCAGGAATATCTTCAATTGAAGGTTGGGAGTATGCATCATATATAAAGTATCCCAAAATTAGAATTAAAGGAACAGCAATGATCCATAATTTTTTACTCTTTTTTTGCATTATAGAGTAATTTTTATGCCTAACAATTTATAGAATTCTTTTAAGATGTTTTGATGTCCTGGCCAAGCAGGAGAAGTAACCAAATTACCATCTACGACAGCTTGATCTGCTGGGATGTTTTTCCATGTTCCACCCGCTAACTCAATATCTGGACCAACTGCAACATAAGCAGTCAAGGTCCTACCTTTTAGAACTTTTGCAGCTGTCAATACTTGAATACCATGACAAATTGCAGCTACGGGTTTGTCTTTATCAAAAAAGTCTTTTGTAATCTCTAACACCCTTTTATTCAATCGGATATATTCAGCTGACCTGCCGCCCGCGATATAAAGTCCATCATAATCATCCGTATTTACGGAATCAAAATCTTTATTGATAGCGAAATTGTGACCTCTTAATTCTTTGTAGGTTTGGTCGCCTGTAAAATCATGTACTGCAGTTGGCACTACATCACCTTTTTTACGGTCTGGTGCTACAGTATCTACTTGTATGCCTACCGACTCCATTGCTTGAAAAGGGACCATTGCCTCGTAGTCCTCTACATAATCACCAACTAATAATAATACTTTCTTTGCCATAATATTGAAAATTAAAATTTACTGTTGTTCTTGAGATAAGATTTGTGCCATGGTTCTTTTAGTTTTTCTGACCTTGGCCTCTAATTGACTTCTGTATAGTGGGGTGATAACACCACGCCCTTCTTCAAAATTTTTGCTGAATTCTGGTAATGAGAATTTATCCAATATGTTTGCTCCATCTCGTGGCAATCTTTCTTCTGCTATTTCGAGGACTGTCTGTCCACCTCTGATACCTTCACTAGTGGAAAGTATAAATAATGGTTTGTTCGGATAAATTTTTCGGCCTTTTATTCTGGAAATCCAATCAATTAAATTTTTGTAACATGCATTGTAATTGCCATTATTCTCAGCAAATGATATAAGAATTAAATCTGCCCAGTCAATTTTTTCAGCGAATCGAATTGCGGCATCGGGGATACCATTCTCATTTTCCCGATCCTTGGAGTAAATTGGAAGCTCAAAATCATTCAAGTCTAGAATTTGAATTTCATCTTCTGGTTCTTTATAATATTTACTGACACTGCTAACAAACTTTTTATTGATAGAATTCGAGCTATTACTTGCCCCAAAAGCCAATATTTTCATATTGTTAAATTTAAGAAATTGGAATGGTAAATCTTTTTATTTCTGGATATATTAAGTCAAAATGACAATTAAGGGGCTTATTTAGATTTAAAAACTGACTTTAATCTTGTGTTTTTCCAACAATCCTGGGAGACTTTGTAGACTAAATTTTGCAGCTTTAATCTTATTAAGGTCTGGGTCTATAAATAGGTTTTGACACTCTCTGAGGTCAGCTTTTTCGAGGTTAGAATTAATAAACTGAGCTCCATTTAAATCTGAACCTACAAATATTGAATTGGTTAGATTTGTATTTTCAAAATCAACATCTATAAGTTTGCAATTACTGAAATTTGTTCCTTTGATATGGCAACCAAAGAATGAGCTATGGTTTAATATGCATTCTTGAAAATCCAATTCCAAATTGAATTGATTTAAGCTATCAAACCTCAAACCCAAAAGTTTACAATTGGTAAAGTTTACATTTTGAAAACTTGCTTGCGTCAAATCCATCAAAGAGAGATTGCTGTCAGAAAATTTGCAATCAATAAATTTACATCCATTTAGATTCAAAGATTCTAAGTTACATTGGTCGAATTGACAAAATTCATATTCACCTTTTTGGAAATTAACTTGATTAAAATTGATGTTTTTAAACGATTTATCTTCAAAATAATCCATTATCTTGACTTTAATGGTTTATAATTTCTTTTCGTATTCTACTTAGGGAGGTATCAGTCACTCCCAAAAAAGAGGCAATATATTTGAGAGGTGCTTGTTGGATTATTTGAGGTTTCTCCTGCATTAGATGTAGATATCTCATTTTAGCAGGTTCGGTGATCATTTCTGTTGCTCTTTTTTTGCTGAGATATAGTTCGAATGCCATCCATGCACGACCCCATTCTCGAAATGCGGGTATTTTATGAAATAAGTCTTGGAAGTCGTCAAACTTTATTTTCCATAGAGAACAGTCGGTTAGGCATTGAATATACTCTTGGGTGGGGATTCTTTGAAATATAGATGCTACTTCTATGACTACTTCATTTTTTCCTGAAAATCCAGTTGTTATTTCGTTTCCCTCGTAATCGTAGAGATAAGTTCTGACCAGTCCGTCGTCAAGGATATAATATTCATTAGCTATTTGTCCTTTTTCGAGGATAAAGTCGCCTTTAGATAACTCTACTTTTTCATGCGCTTTAAAAATCTGGTCTAGGTCCGTATTTTCAAAAAGTGGATGCTGGTAAGCGTATTTTAATACCTCCATGATTGGGATAAATTTAATCCAAGATAAAAAATTCTATTGAGTTACTAAAACGGGTCCTCGATTTCGAAGCTAATTTCTTCTTTTGAGATTGGATGGATAAACTTTATGAAACCTGCATGTAGATGAAGCCTATCCTCCCGTTTACCATAGAGGTCATCTCCAACTATCGGACAGTTTAGGCCTTTGGCATGGGCTGCATGAACCCTCAATTGATGAGTCCTCCCTGTTAAGGGGTAGAAATGAATTCTAGTTCTATTGTTTTCTATAGATTTTACGACAAATTTGGTTCTGGCATTTTTTCCATACTGATAACATACTACTTGTCTAGGTCTGTCATCCAAATCGACTCGCAGTGGTAGATGGATCATGCCCTCACTTTCATCTATTTTACCGTCTAAGAGAGCTGTATATCTTTTTTGGATGGTATGATTGATGAATTGTTCTTGAATAAATTGATGAGCCTCTTTAGTTTTTGCTAAAACTAAAATCCCCGATGTTGACATGTCCAACCGATGGATAATCAATGGGCTCATTATTTGGGGATATAATTCTTGAATTCTGGTTTGTACAGAATCTTGAACATTTATTCCGGGAACTGATAAGAATTCTGCTGGTTTATTGACTACAATAATGGCATCGTCTTCATGTATGATTTCTAATTCTTTGTTTTGTGCTGGATTTTCTAGCATCGGATTATCATCGACTTCAAGACCTTCGAGCATGTGCGAAAGAATAGGTTCACACTTACCACGGCATGCTGGATAATAATTCTTATGTTTTCGTACCTCTTGGTTAGGAGATGAGCCCCACCAAAATTCTGCCATACAGATAGGTTTTAAATTGTTTTGGTAGGCGTATTGAAGTAATTTTGGCGCAGCACATTCGCCAGCACCTGCAGGTGGCAGTATTTGCTTAGCTTGACAAAAAATATCAATTACAGATTTTTTCTGATTGATGGCGTTCAAGAAATTATATTGATTGAAAAGTTGGTTTTGAAGATTCGAGGACCTGTTCTTACGATCTTTTTTCAGATTCTCGATTTTATTTAGGATTTCGTTCAAGTGGTCATTGGCACATGAAATTGCCAAAGCCGACTTTTCCTTTTGTACAGAATACTCATGTTGATCTCTATAGCTCTGTTTTATTAGATCATCCTCAATCAATTTATAGTCTAAATCATTCAGCTCTAGTTTTTTCTGGGTTCTGATTATTTTTCTGTCAGCTTTATTTTTTTTATGAAGATTTCTAAGGTTTGCTAAGATTTGTTCCTGTTGATTTTTTGTGCTGATTAAGTTTTCTTTAGCATCTGTCAAGATTTTTGAATTTGTTAGGTTTTCAATTTCTCGATTTATTCTATTGATATTTTCTTCTTCTTTCAGGAAAAACCCTGTTGGGGATAGCATATCAAATATGGGCGGAACAAAATATGAGTGCTGGTTTGTTCCTGCCAACTTGCCTGACACCGCTGCTAAGAACCCAATATTATTATGATCATCCTTTACTACAAGTACTCCAAACATCTTACCGATTACCAAACCATCTTGGTCAGGATTTAATCCAAAATTATGTTGAAAATCGGTTTGTTGCTGCAGGTAATATTGTACTTGCTCTGCGGCAATCATGCTCAATGGATGCGGATCATAGCAAAACGGAAAGGTAAATTTCTCGGGAAATTGTATTTCCGCAATATCTTTTTGAAATGAATGTAAAAAAGGAATTTTTATGGGCATTTTATTTTGACGACGATTGACAAAAATAATAATACAAATGGAAAGGCAAATGATTTAAGATTATTATGACAAATTTACGTTTGAAAATGGCCTTTAAGCATGAAATAATGGTTAAATTGTATCCTACAAAAAAAGGTTAAATATGGAAAGAATAGTCTCTTTAGGACATACAGATTTACAGATAGTTCCATTGATTTTCGGAGGAAATGTTTTCGGATGGACATTGGATGAAAAGGAATCTTTCAAAATAATGGATTCTTTCATGTCCTTTGGTTTTAACGCCATTGATACATCAAACAATTACTCGCATTGGGTTGAAGGAAATAAAGGTGGTGAATCTGAAATAATTATTGGCAAATGGTTTAAGGAGAATGGAAATCGTGATAAAGTTGTGCTGATGACCAAAGTTGGAGGAAGATTTGGCTATAATAGTAAACCCAATACACAGGGTGCTTATATAAAAGAACAAGTAGAACTTTCCTTACGTCGACTTCAGACAGATTATATCGATTTATATCAAACACACTATGATGATCAAATCACGCCTGTTGAAGAAACATTAAGGGCATATGAGGAATTGATTAAAGAAGGTAAAGTGAGATATATAGGTGCTTCTAATATGAGTACCGATAGATTGATTGAAAGCTTAGAGACAGCTTCAAAATTGAATTTGCCTCATTATGTTTCTTTACAACCCGAATATAATCTTTATGATAGGGAAAAATATGAACGGGAATATGAGCAAACCGTTAGACAATTTGGTTTGGTGGTAATTCCTTATTATTCATTAGCGAGTGGTTTTTTGTCTGGAAAGTACCTTAATGATGATGATTTTTCTAAATCTGCAAGGGGAGAGGGCATTCAAAAGAAATACTGGAATGAGAGAGGGCAAAGAATAGTTTCGGCTTTAAATGAAGTTGCCTCTGCCTATCGTACATCCTCTTCCTCAGTTGCACTTGCTTGGTTATTATCACAAGATACTATTACCGCGCCAATTGCTAGTGCAACGAAGGAAGCCCACTTGCAAGGTTTTGTTTCCGCATTGCAATTAAGATTAGGTGAAGATGCTTTAACAAAACTAAATGAGGCCAGTAAGTATTAATTATAGTATAGCATTAATTAAACATAAATATATAATAAAATGAAAACAGATATCGGAATCAAAGATCAGGACAGCAAAGTTGTTGCAGGAGTATTGAATAAGTTATTGGCAGATGAGAATGTGCTTTATACCAAAGCTAGGAATGCGCACTGGAATGTTGAGGGGCCAGATTTTCATGCGCAGCATTTGTTTTTTGAGAGTTTATATTCTGAACTTGCAGAAATCATTGATGAGGTTGCTGAACGAGTTCGTTCAATTGGACATTATGCGGTTGGGTCAATGAAGGAATTTTTAGAACTTACCCAATTAACGGAGACCAAATATAAAAAGAATGACAGTCAAGGTTTTATATCTGAATTGTTAAATGATTACGAGAGCTTGATTATTTCATTACGCGAAGATATAAAAACAGCAGAGGATAATAATGATGCTGGTACCGAAGATTTCTTGGTAGGTCTATTAGAAAAACATGAAAAAACTGCTTGGATGTTGAGAGCTCATTTAAAGTAGAATTAATTTTATTGATTAAGCAATTTCAAAGCCTTGAAAATATTTTTTCAAGGCTTTTTCATTGAGTTTTAGAATTTACTTGAATATTTTCGTAGTTTTTTGCGAAGATTAACTATTTTCAAAAAATTATTTTGAATCACAACTCATGATGGACGAATTAATAGAATACCTTGGCAAACAGGAGGCCGTTGTTGCTGCATTATGTGCTGGATTATTTACCTGGGGTGTTACTGCCTTAGGTGCATCGAGTGTTTTTCTATTTAAGGGTGTAAATAAAAAGCTGCTGAATGGGATGTTGGGGTTTACAGGTGGAGTAATGATTGCTGCCAGTTTTTGGTCTCTTTTAGCTCCTGCCATTGAGATGAGTGCTGGTGAGGGATTTGAAAAAGTGATGCCATCAGCTATTGGTTTTGTACTTGGTGCTCTATTTATTTTTGGACTGGACAAATTGATGCCGCATTTGCATTTGAATTTTTTAAAGACTGAGGGTCCTAAATCATCATTACATAGAACGACTTTATTGACTATAGCTATTGCTTTGCATAATATTCCTGAGGGCTTAGCGGTGGGAGTTTTGTTTGGTGGTGCTGCTTCTGGTATTCCTGAGGCTAGTATTACAGGTGCAGTATTGTTGGCAATGGGAATAGGTTTACAGAACTTTCCTGAAGGAATTGCTGTGTCGATGCCATTGCGAAGGATGGGATTATCTAGATGGAAAAGTTTTCAATATGGTCAATTATCGGCTATCGTAGAGCCAATATTTGCTGTTCTTGGGGCATTTGCAGTTGGCTTTTTTATGCCAATCCTTCCTTATGCATTGTCGTTTGCAGCTGGAGCGATGCTTTTTGTTGTTATTGAAGAAGTAATTCCTGAAACTCAACAAGAAGAACATTCTGATATTCCAATATTGGGTTTTGTTTTAGGTTTTGTAGTGATGATGATGTTGGATGTGGCTTTAGGATAAATATAAAGAAATAAAAAAAGCCGACTTTAAGTCGGCTTTTTGAATTATGAATTGTTGTGATTAGTTCAATGATTCGATTCTTTTTTCTAATTCTGCTGATTTAGCTTCGTCATTCATGAAATCGTAGTAGTTTTTAAGATTTTTCAACGCATCAATATTTTTAGCGTCTAATTCTACAGCTTTTTCTAAATAAGGAACTGCTCTTGCAATTCTTCCTTTGATTTCTTCAACTTTCTTGTTGTAGTCAGCTGCAGGAACTGATTTATCTTCATTCAATTTCATCAATTCATCACGACCAGAGTTCATAATAACTACAGCTGCATTTGTGTTTGCTTCTAAGTAGTTAGGGTCGATTTCAACTGCTTTTTGGTATGATGCTAATGCTTTTTCTGGATTTCCAGCAGCACCATAGGCAAGACCTAAATAATAGTGTAGACTTTTATTTTGTGGGTCTTTAGCTAATTGAGCTTCAATATCTGAAACGATTTTTGCTTCATTACCAGTAATCAGGTTCAGTTCGATGTTTTGTACAACTGCATCATTGTCACCTGGATAAGCAGCCACAGCTTCGGCAGCAGCAGCAATTGCAGAAGTAGTATCACCTTTTTGAAGATATAGTTTCGGAAGGTCTACCATAATAGTTTTATGGCTAGAGTATTCTTTCACCGGTACTAATTCTTTATACTTTTCGATTGCTTTATCGAATTCTTTGTTCTGCACGGCAGCAAGTCCCGAATAGAATGTCAAAGTTGTATCACCTGGAAGATATACCAATGCATCTGAGAAATCTGCGTACGCTGTTTTATAATCTTGTTTATCCCAAGCAGCTACACCTTGATTGAATTTGAATTGACCTAAAGTCTGACCAGCAACAGTAATGTTTTCAGCGTTCTTTTTGTCTGTATCTAATTCAGTAGCTTTTTTGATACCTTCTTGAGCTTTAGCCGCATGATCTGCGCTTTTGTCTAAATTTGCTAGGTTAGAATATACCAGAGCATAGTAAGTCCATGCTTCAGGATCATCTTTGGTTTTGTCGTGAACCACCGCTGCATCAATTAATTCTTGTGCAGTTGTTAGGTTGGACTTACCTAATTCAGCAGTACCTGCCCCCTTTAGTTCTTCAAACTTTACAATGGCAGCTTTTGCTTTTTTCACATTGCCCGACTGTGCAAATAGGGCAGTAGAACTGGTTGCAAAAAGCAATCCTACAAATAATATTGATTTTTTAAAATTCATATCTATTTATTGTTTGTTTAATTTGTTAATTGATTCAGGAGTAAATTTACTCTGTCCAATTGAGTTTCATCTTCTGTTTTTTGATAAAATAAAGCTAATGATTTCAAAGCATTGATTTCATAAGGTTTTATCTCATTTGCTTTTAATAAGAAATTTTGAGCATTATATTGCGATTCCTGATTTTCTGAGTCTTTCAGAAATGCATTCAAGTTAATCAGTCCCAACGCTAGATTTGATTCATAATTATTAGGATCTAATTCCAATACTTTTGAATAATAAGATTTCGCTATTTCTATATTATTTGCATTTTCATTAGCATAGCCTGCAAGATAGTTCAACTCGATGTTTTCGGGTTCTAATTTAATGGCTTGTTCAATGATCGGTACGATGGCGTCGAAAGCTTCATTTTTTGCATATTTGTCAATCAAGAGAAACAATAATGATTTGTCTTCTGGAAATTTTGTTCTTCCTTCTTCTAAAGTTGACAAAGCTTGTTGTTTTTCATCTAATTGGTCGTATAAGTTTGCCAATTCGATATACTGCTGAGCTGACATGTTTCCACCTTCATGAATTTTGCCATAATACTCAATAGCATCTTGAGGTTTTCCGGCTTTTGTTGCTAATAAGGCTAGGTTATAAGTAACATCTCCACTTTTAGCATCCAAAGCATCAACCTTGCTGAAATCCGCGAATGCTGCATCGAATTTCTGTTCTTGAAGAGATTTATTAGCACGATGGATTAAGGCAGCTGCAAGATTTTGGTTGATATAATTTATCTCACCAGCATATCCTGCACGATCTTTTTGGTCGATTTTATCAAGTGTTTGATAGGTTAAATCGATTGGATCTGCATTTAATTTGATAGTTCTGGCAGAATCAGCATATGCTAATGAGCTCAAAACCATACCTCTTAATACATTCACGCGTGTTTTAGAAGAGTCACGTCTTGTTTTATAGATGTTATCAATTTGTTTTCTAGCATTATCTAGATTTTTGATATCACCAGTCTGTGTATATAATGCAAAAGCATTGCTCGCTTCTTTGTAAGCTGACTGAGCAAAAGCACCATTTGCACTTAAAAGTAACATTGCTCCTAAAGCACTTGCAATAAAACTATTCTTGTTCTTCATTCTCCGTGTTAGCTGAATCATTTTCTGTTGAGTTTTCAGTGCCTTCCGCACCTTCAACTTCTAATTCTTCTTCTTCGTCTTGTCTATCAACTTTAGTTACAGATGCGATTTCATCGTTTCCTTTTAGCGTGATTAATTTTACACCTTGAGTAGCACGACCCATCACACGTAAACTTTCAACTCCAATACGAATAACTATACCTGATTTATTGATAATCATCAGGTCATTTTCGTCTGTTACGCCCTTGATAGCTACTAAATCACCAGTTTTATCGGTAATATTTAAGGTTTTTACTCCTTTACCACCACGGTTAGTGATTCTGTAGTCATCTATATCAGTTCGTTTTCCGTATCCTTTTTCCGAAACTACCAATACAGTTGTCTCTTGATTATCAACACTAATCATGCCAACAACCTCATCTTTTTCGCTTGCTAGGGTAATTCCACGCACACCAGTGGCAGTTCTTCCCATTGGTCTTACGGTTGATTCATTAAATCGAATCGCACGACCTGAACGAAGAGCCATTACGATCTCACTAGAACCATTTGTTAGGGTAGCTTCTAATAATTGATCGCCTTCATTAATATTGATTGCGTTGATACCATTGGCTCTTGGTCTAGAATAAGCTTCAAGTGAAGTTTTCTTAATTGTACCTTTCTTGGTACACATGATAATGAAATTATTTTCAAGGTATTCTTGATCTTTAAGGTTAGTTACCTTAATATATGCCTTGATTTTTTCATCTTTCGGGATATTGATGATATTTTGAAGGGCCCTTCCTTTCGAAGTTCGGCTACCTTCTGGGATTTCAAATGCCCTCAACCAGAAACATCTTCCAGCTTCTGTGAATAATAACAGATAATTATGTGCTGATGCAGTGATGATATGTTCTGTAAAATCTTCATCACGAGTAGTAGAACCTATAGCTCCTTTACCACCACGTCCTTGAACACGATACTCGGTTAAAGGAGTACGTTTTACATAGCTATTATGAGATATAGTAATTACGACTTCTTCATCATCAATGAAGTCTTCCATACGAAGATCTTCAGCAGAGTGTACAATCTGAGAACGTCTTTCATCGCCATATTTTTCTTTAACTTCGATGAGTTCATCTTTTATGATCTTAAAACGAAGGCCTTCATCAGCAAGTACTTCTTTTAAGTAGTCGATTGTTTTCATTAACTCAGCATATTCTTCTTTGATCTTGTCTCTTTCCAGACCAGTTAACCTTCTAAGGGTCATGTCTAGAATAGCTCTTGCCTGAATATCAGTTAATCCAAAACGTTCCATTAATCCAACGCGAGCATCCTCTGGAGTATCGGAATTACGGATTAGTTGTATGACTTCATCTAAGTGATCTAATGCAATGAGATATCCTTCTAAAATATGTGCTCTTTTTTCAGCTTCAGCAAGTTCGAATTTTGTTCTTCTGATAACCACATCATGTCTATGTTCAACGAACTCATGGATCATATCCTTTAAGTTCATCATTTGTGGTCTACCTTTTACAAGAGCAATATTGTTTACTGAAAAAGATGTTTGAAGGGCAGTATGTTTATATAAATTATTAAGGACAACGTTTGCATTTGCATCACGTTTAATTTCGTAGATAATTCTGATGTCTTTTGAAGATTCATCTCTAATTTCAGATATACCTTCGATTTTCTTTTCTTGTACTAAATCGGCAGTTCTTTTGATCATGTCCGATTTATTTACTTGATAAGGTATTTCTGTAACTACGATTATTTCTTTTCCAGATTTTGTAGTTTCGATTTCGGCTTTAGCACGCATAACAATACGTCCACGTCCAGTTTCGAAAGCTTCTTTTACTCCATTATAACCATATATTAATGCTCCTGTAGGGAAGTCTGGTCCTTTAACATGGGTCATTAATTCAGAGATTTCGATATCTCTATTGTCAATGTATGCTATTGTGCCATCGATTACTTCGCTCAAATTATGTGGCGCCATGTTGGTCGCCATACCTACAGCAATACCTGATGTACCATTCACTAATAGGTTAGGGATACGAGTTGGTAATACGGTTGGTTCCTCAAGGGAGTCATCAAAGTTTAATTGGAAGTCAACAGTGTCTTTATTAATGTCTGCCAACATTTCCTCAGCAATTTTTCTGAGTCGAGCTTCAGTATAACGCATTGCTGCTGGTGGGTCACCATCAATTGAACCATAGTTACCTTGTCCATCGACTAGGGGATAGCGTAATGACCAAGTTTGGGCCATACGAACCATGGTATCATATACTGATGAGTCACCATGTGGGTGATACTTACCGAGTACATCTCCAACAATACGAGCAGATTTTTTATAGGGTTTTCCACTCGTCACCCCAAGGTCTAGCATACCGTACAATACACGTCTGTGTACTGGTTTAAGGCCATCACGTGCGTCTGGTAGGGCACGAGACACGATTACCGACATCGAATAATCGATGTATGCGGCTTTCATTTGGTCTTCGATATTGATGGGGATAATCCTGTTTTCAGCAGGAACTAAATTGTTTTCGTTTTCTGTTTCTTCAGCCATTATATTTTGGTTTCAATCAATATAATATTTGTCATGTCTATAAAAGACACATAACAGGCGAAGATACATAAATTTTTACGTTTTTGGTACGACTTTCAGGATTAAAGATATCCACAATAGAGGCGGTTTGTTAATATTTTTTAAGAAGTAATTTGTTGATGGAAGTGGTTGTCTATAATAGCAATATGTCAGCAAATGTCTTTTTAATTTAAGATATTTTAAACAAACATGGATTTTGTTTTAAAAATTTTCAAAAATATTTTACCTTTGGACATTCAAATTTAGGTCAAACGATTGATTAATTGTTAACCATCTAATTTTTAACAAATTATACTAGTCTAATGAAACATAATTTCGGTGCAGGCCCATGTATTCTACCAAAAGAGGTTTTTGAAGAAGCTTCAAGAGCAGTAATTGACTTTAATGGTACAGGTTTATCTATATTGGAAATTTCGCACCGTTCCAAGGAGTTCGAAGAAGTAATTGCTGAGACAGAGAGTTTAGTTCGTGAATTGCTGAATGTTCCTGCTGGATATTCGGTTCTTTTCCTTCAAGGTGGAGCTAGCCAACAATTTGCTATGGTTCCTTTGAACCTATTGCCTGAAGGCGGCTTTGCTTCTTATTTGGATACAGGTGTTTGGGCGACTAAAGCAGCAAAAGAAGCCAAAAAAATCGGCCAGATTGATATTGTTGCATCATCCAGTGATCAAAATTATTCCTACATTCCAAAGGATTTCGCTATCCCTGCGGATTCAAGCTATTTTCATTATACTTCTAACAATACCATTTATGGTACTGAAGTTTTTCATAAACCAAATACATCGGTTCCTACAGTAGTAGATATGTCTTCGGACATTTTAAGCAGGACGATTGATGTTTCTGAATTTGATTTAATCTACGCTGGAGCACAAAAAAATATGGGCCCAGCTGGGGTAACTCTTGTTGTAATTAAAGATGAGTTATTTGGAAAGTCAGGAAAAACAATTCCTACGATTTTTGATTATGAATCTCATGCAAAAGCAGGGTCAATGTACAATACGCCGCCTGTATTTTCAATCTATGTTTCTATGTTGAATCTACGTTGGTTGAAAGCGAAGGGTGGGATAGAAGTTATCGAACAAGAGAATATTATTAAGGCTCGTACTTTATATGATGAAATCGACCGTAACCCATTCTTTAAAGGCACTGCTGCTGTTGAAGATCGCTCGAGAATGAATGTTACGTTTGTCATGGACACACCAGAATTAGAAGCAGAATTTTTAGCATTAGCTAAAGAGCGTAATTTAATTGGAATTAAAGGCCATCGTTCTGTTGGTGGGTTTAGAGCTTCTATTTACAATGCTTTATCAATCTCTTCGATCAATGCTTTAATTGATACGATGAGAGAATTTGAGGAAAGAAAGAAATAATTATTTATGAAAATTTTAGCTAACGATGGGATCGATCCTATCGGTAAAAAAATATTAGAAGATGCGGGATTTGTTGTTGATACTGTACATATCCCACAGGACGAATTGATCAATAGATTGAATGACTATGATGCAGTAACAGTTCGTAGCGCTACTAAACTTCGTCAACCTTTAATTGATGCTTGTCCAAATATTAAGGTAATAGGACGTGGTGGTGTAGGAATGGATAATATCGATGTGGATTTTGCACGTTCAAAAGGCATAGCTGTTGTTAATACACCTGCAGCATCTTCACATTCAGTTGCGGAGCTTGTTTTCGCTCATTTATTAAATGGTGTAAGGTTCTTGTATGATTCTAACCGCAAAATGCCTGTTGAAGGACAGACCAATTTTGGAAGTTTGAAAAAAGCCTACGGTGCTGGATCAGAACTTCAAGGAAAAGTATTGGGCGTTGTTGGCTTTGGCCGTATTGGTCGTGAGACAGCAAAAATTGGATTGGGTTTAGGTATGACCGTCATCTATTCAGATTTATTCGAAGGTCCAAATTCATTGACTTTGAATTTTGCTGGAGATGTTTCTGTCAATGTACCTATTGAGCAAGTTGATTTAGAGACGCTTTTCAAACAATCTGATTTTATTTCGTTACATGTTCCATTTACCGACAGGCCGGTTATTGGGAAGGAAGAATTTGCTTTACTGAAAGATGGTGTAGGATTAGTGAATGCTTCTAGAGGTGGAGTTATTGATGAATTGGGTTTGGTTGAAGCTCTGAATTCTGGTAAAGTTTCATTTGCTGGTCTTGATGTTTTCGATGACGAACCTACTCCAAGAGCTGAAATCTTACAGCATCCGAAGATTTCTTTAACACCACATATTGGTGCTGCTACAAATGAAGCGCAAGAAAGAATTGGTGATGAGCTTGCACAATTGCTTATTGAAAACCTGAAGAAGTAATTCTTCCGCATAAAAATCTATGCGGCACAAAAGCTTTTATTTGCATTTGTGCCGCTTTTTTTTGGTTAAAACACTTATATTCACACCCTCGTAAAAAACAAATAGTTTATAAATAGATATGAAAATTCTCAAATTCGGTGGAACATCCGTAGGAAGTGCTGAACGTATCCAAAGTTTGACGGATATCGTTAATCCCGCAGAGCGACAAATTGTTGTGCTTTCAGCAGTGGCTGGAACAACTAATGCATTAGTTGAAATCTCTAAGGCTTTTTTAAATGGTAAGAAGGATGAAGCCAAGGAATTAATTAAAGAACACAAGAATAAATACGAAGCTTTAATCAAGGACCTCTTCAGCACAGAGAATGGATATAAGCAGGGTAAGGAATTAATTGATTATCATTTTAACTTTATAGCTTCGTTTTCAAATGACTTGTTCACTCAGATTGAAGAAAAGAATATTCTTGCACAGGGAGAATTGATGTCGACGACATTATGGCATTTGTATCTTGCTGAAAAAGGTGTTGAATCGGTTTTGTTACCTGCTTTAGATTTCATGAAGATTGATGAGGACAATGAACCTGTTGTGCCTTTTATCAAAGAGAAACTGGAGTCTCTATTGGCAGAATACCCTGAAAACTCTCTTTTTATTACTCAAGGATTTATCTGTAGAAATTCATTTGGTGAAATCGACAATTTAAGAAGGGGTGGTTCAGATTATACTGCTTCATTAATTGGTGCTGCTATCCAGGCTGATGAGATTCAGATTTGGACAGATATTGATGGAATGCATAATAATGATCCAAGAATCGTTAAGAATACAACTCCAATTGCGGAGCTAAGTTTTGATGAGGCGGCCGAACTTGCCTACTTTGGAGCTAAGATTTTGCATCCTCAGAGTGTTTTTCCAGCACAAAGGTATAATGTTCCTGTTAGGTTATTAAATACGATGGATCCAAAGGCATTTGGAACCTTAATTTCTCAAAATGGAGCAAAAAAAGGAGCTATCAGAGCAGTAGCAGCTAAAGATGATATTACTGCAATTCATATTCATTCATCAAGGATGTTATTAGCATATGGTTTCTTGAGAAAGATATTTGAAATATTTGAACGCTATAAAACTCCAATAGATATGATTACCACTTCGGAGGTGGCTGTATCCTTGACAATCGATGATACTAAAAACTTGGAAGATATCATTCGCGAAGTTGAAGATTTTGGTAAAGTAAGTGTGGATAAAAACCAGACTATTATATGTGTAGTAGGAGACTTTGGAGCAAATACTCACGGCTATGCTGCTAGGGTATTAGACTCAGTGAAACACTTGCCATTAAGAATGGTTTCTTACGGTGGCTCGGATTATAATGTATCGATGCTTTTAGATTCTGACTATAAAGTTGAAGCTTTAAGATCATTGCACAATAGAATTTTTTAGAAGAATAATGAACATACATAAAATTGACTTAAACCGACTAAAGGAGTTTGAAACACCTTTTTATTATTATGATCTGGATCTATTGGATGAAACTTTATCAAGGGCTAAAGCATCTGCAGATAAACGAGGGTTTCATGTTCATTATGCGCTGAAAGCAAATTTTAATGAAAGAGTTTTGAATTTAATTCAATCAAAAGGATTTGGGGCAGATTGTGTAAGTGGAAATGAGGTTCAAAAATCCATTGATTCCGGTTTTCCCGCAAGCCAAATTACATTCGCGGGAGTTGGGAAATCTGATAAAGAGATTGAATTGGCATTAAACTATCAAATCTTTGCTTTCAATGTTGAATCTATCCAGGAATTATTAGTAATTAATGAGTTGGCTGGGAAAAACAATGTAAAGGCTCAGGTTTCATTACGTATAAACCCAAATGTTGATGCTCATACCCATCATTATATAACAACAGGGCTTGATGAGAACAAATTTGGAGTTCCTAATTCGGAACTAGAGAAAGCGGCTTCTGTATTAAGGGAGTGTGAAAATCTAGAACTATTGGGTTTACATTTTCACGTTGGATCTCAGATTACGGATATCAATGTATTCAAGAGCTTATGTGTCAAAGTAAATGAATGGAAGAGTTGGTTTGAAGAAAGAGGTACTACGATCAAGGTTTTGAATGTTGGGGGAGGATTAGGAGTAGATTATCATAATCCTGACGGTAATCCTATTGCAGATTTTGAGGCTTATTTTGAAGTATTTGACAAGTTTTTGGAAAGAACCCCTCAGCAAGAAGTTCATTTTGAATTAGGAAGAGCATTAGTTGCTCAATCTGGTAGCCTTATAAGCAAAGTTTTATATACCAAAAGTGGGGTTAAAAAGAATTTCTTGATTTTGGATGCTGGCATGACCGAATTAATGCGTCCTGCATTGTACCAGGCTTATCATAAGATTGAGAAGTTGGGTTCAACAGAGATAAAGGAAGAGGTAAATTATGATGTAGTCGGTCCGATTTGTGAAAGTTCTGATTGTTTTGGTAAAGAGGTAGAATTACCAATTTCAGAAAGAGGAGATTTAATAGCAATTAGAACGGCTGGAGCTTATGGAGAGGTAATGGCATCTAGATATAATCTTCGTGAAGAAATCAGATTTGTCTACTCTGATGAAGTTTAACAAAGTTTCTAAATGCAAATAAGCAAAAGAAAACGGGCTGATTTTATTCAGCCCGTTTTTTATTTATCAGATTATTTTAACTTTCTTGTTTTTGTTCTTTTTCTTCGTTTTTATTGAGGAATACAAATTTGCCATCAAACGCATCCAGTTCAATTATTGAATCTCTTGAGATTTTGCCTGAAAGAATTTCTTTCGAAAGTTCATTTAGAATTCTTTTTTGAATCACTCTTTTTAATGGTCTAGCACCATATACTGGGTCATATCCCAACTGAGCCAACCAATCTAATGCTTCATCCGATGCTGTCAAGAAAATATTCTGTTCGGCTAATTGCTTTTGAACCTTGTCGAATTGCATTCTTACGATATCTCCAATTTCAGATCTTGTCAAAGGAGTAAACATAATGACCTCATCGATACGGTTCAAGAACTCTGGACGAATTGATTTTTGTAATAAATCCAAAACTTCATCTTTTGTTTTAGCAACAACTTCTTCTCTGTTACTATCGTTCAGTTTTGAGAAATTCTCTTGAATGATATGTGATCCAGTATTAGATGTCATAATTATGATGGTGTTTTTAAAGTTCACCACACGGCCTTTGTTATCCGTTAAGTGCCCATCGTCAAGAACCTGCAATAAAATGTTGAATACATCTGGATGTGCTTTTTCGATTTCGTCCAATAAAACTACAGAATATGGTCTGCGACGTACTGCCTCTGTTAACTGTCCACCTTCATCATATCCGACATATCCTGGAGGCGCTCCAATTAACCTGGAAACGGCATGTCTTTCTTGGTATTCCGACATATCAATTCGAATCATCGCTTGTTCATCATCAAAAAGATATTCAGCTAATGCTTTTGCAAGTTCTGTTTTACCCACACCCGTCGTTCCAAGAAAAATAAAGGATCCTATTGGTCGCTTAGCATCTGAAAGTCCTGCTCTTGATCTTCGGATTGCATCAGCAATAGCTTCAATGGCTTCATCTTGTCCAGCTACTCTTTTGTGCAACTCTTCTTCAAGATTCAATAATTTCTCTCTTTCTGATTGCACCATTTTACTGACTGGTATGCCTGTCCATTTAGAAACCACATCAGCAATATCTTCGGAAGTAACTTCTTCTTTAAGCATACGGCTACTATCTTGTTTTTCAGATAGTTCTTTTTTCAGAGCATCAACTTTGTCTTGAGCTTCCTTGATTTTGCCATATCTCAATTCTGCTACTTTTCCATAATCACCAGCCCTTTCTGCTTGTTCAGCTTCCAGTTTATAGTTCTCAATATTTTCAGCTTCTTGATTCACTTGGTCAACCAATGTTTTTTCAGATTGCCATTTCGCTCTTAAAGAATCTCTTTCAGAGGAAAGATTTGCAATTGTTTCAGAGAGTTCAGATACTTTTCTGTCATCGTTTTCTCTTTTAATAGCTTCTCTTTCAATTTCAAGTTGCATGATACGACGTTCCAATTCATCTACGATTTCTGGAACAGAGTCCATTTCCAATCTTAGTTTTGAAGCAGCTTCATCAACTAGGTCAATCGCTTTATCTGGTAAGAAACGATCTGTTATGTATCTTTGCGATAATTCAACAGCAGAGATAATTGCTTCATCCAAAATCCTCACTTTGTGATGAGTTTCATATCTTTCTTTTATACCACGCAGGATTGAAATTGCATCTTGCGTATCTGGTTCTTCAACCATTACTTTTTGGAACCTACGCTCCAATGCCTTATCTTTTTCAAAGTACTTTTGGTATTCGTTTAGGGTTGTTGCACCAATAGTTCTTAATTCTCCGCGAGCTAATGCAGGTTTTAAGATATTAGCAGCATCCATTGCGCCTTCGCCACCTCCAGCTCCAACTAGTGTATGGATTTCATCAATAAAGAGAATAATTTCACCATCACTATCCGATACTTCTTTTACAACAGCCTTTAATCGTTCTTCGAATTCACCTTTATATTTTGCTCCGGCTACTAAAGCTCCCATATCCAATGAGAAAACGGTTTTTGTTTTAAGGTTTTCCGGAGCATCACCTTTGATAATACGATATGCAATTCCTTCAGCGATTGCCGTTTTACCAACCCCGGGTTCTCCGACTAATATTGGGTTGTTTTTTGTTCGACGGGATAGAATCTGCATTACCCTTCTTATTTCTTCATCTCGACCGATAACGGGATCAAGTTTTCCGGATTCCGCAAATTCATTTAAATTCCTTGCGTATTTGTTCAATGCATTATAAGTAGCCTCTGCATTTTGGTCGGTAACTCGAGAATTGCCTCTCAATTCCTTAATGGCAGTTTTTAAATCTTTTTCTGTAACACCTTGGTCTTTTAACAAGGTTGCGACTTTGTCACCTGCAACTAATAAGCCTAATAGAATGTGTTCAATGGAAACAAACTCATCATTAAACTCTTTCAAAAAGTTTTGAGCTTTTTGAAGGACTGCCGTGGCGCTGTTACTAAGGTAAACATTACTTCCACTTACTTTCGGATATGATTCGATAATCTTATCGACTTCTTGAGTTAGGTAATTGATGTTTACATTTAATTTTTTTAATAAATGGCCGATTACATTTTCATCGACCGTTAATAAAGCTTTCATAATATGTGCTGGTTCAATAGCTTGTTGCTGATGTCCGGATGCAATTTCTGAAGCTTTTTGTATTGCCTCTTGGGCTTTAATTGTAAAGTTGTTAAAGTTCATATGCTAGTTTTGTTACTGTGATATTGTGATAACAAAAGGAATGCCTTCTCTGTTTTTTAATAATAAACTGAAATAATGGCAGGTGAAAATAATTTATCAAGACAAAATGACATTATTTAAAATTATGTATAGAAAATAATGGGTTGAGGTTCATATAATTAGGTTTTTAGTTTTTTAGAATAAAGTATTTTGTTTGGAAATTTGAATGCAAAATATCATATTTGCAACGTTTTCAGCGCCTCCTTAGCTCAGCTGGTAGAGCAACTGACTTGTAATCAGTAGGTCATTGGTTCGATTCCGATAGGAGGCTCAAAAGGGTATCTTTTGATACCCTTTTTTATTTTAGCAACATTGCTTCTTTATGATTTACCACTTGTTTATAAGTTGGTGTTCCACTCGCAAATATACTTTTGTGAAAAGGGGCTGGTATTAAAACCTTGACCTCATATTTTTCCAATGGAATAAAAAAAAGGACCCCATGTTCGACGAAGTTCTCATCGGTCAATTCAGTGAACTTTTCAGCCTTATCATTGATTCTTTTTAGTTCTTCTAATTTTTTAATAACCTGCTGCATACTTATTTTTCTTCATGAAACACCAATATTGGCACTTTGGAATGTAATGCTAAATTGTTGCTTACACTACTTCCAAAAAGCCTGTCAAAGAAGTTTCGATTTCTTTTAACGACACCTAAGATATCAATATTGTTTTCTAAAATGTAGTTTGCAATTGTATTTTCAATGGATTCTACTTCATCTAGTAAGATATAGTTAATATCGTCATCTGGAAATTCATTTTGCCAGGCTTCGGTATTCAGTAGAACATCAGGAACTTTATCGTTATGCAGAACATGTAAGCAATCAATTTTGGCGCCTACTGCTCTTGCCATCACCAACATTTCCTTTAATGCTGGTTTATCTTTTTCTCTGAATAGAGTGGTAAATACGGTTCTTTTGATTCCTTGATATTTTGCATGCGGAGGTACAGCTAAAACAGGGTTCTGTATTGACTTAATCACACTTACTGTATTGGTTCCGATAAGTTTGGACAAAAACCCTGATTCACCGTGAGTTCCCATGACTACGATATGTATTTTTTCACGGTCAACGATGTTTTTTACAACTGATGCGACAGGACCTTCTTCAAATAAGAATACCAGTTCAACCTCCTGCATTCCTACTTCGGCTGCTAAATTTCTTAAATTTTGAGTTTTCTTTTTATAAACTTCGAATTGATTTAATTCTATGGTTTGATATACTTCACCCAATAATTCGGGCTGGCCACCATGTGTTGCTGAAAGTACAGGTTCAAGATATGTGTAAAGCACATATATCTTAGCATCAATAGACTTCGCTATGTGCAATGCATAAAGGAATGCATTGTTTGCGATTTCTGAAAAATCAGTAGGAAATAATATGGCTCTCATAGTCGTTAATTTTGTGTTTGTTAAATTTACCAAATATTTAGCAAGGAATTAATGACCTTAATCATTATTTTATACCAACTGTAGCATGAAATTGTTTTACCTCGTTAATAGAACAAATAAGTAAAATAGCGGGAAAAAAGTATGCATAAAGCTTAGCTTCATCTATAGTTTTTTATCAAAAAGGATTAGAAAAGATATAGGTGGGAATATTTAACAAATACCTCAGCAAAAGTGGACCATTGGATCTTAGGACAGCTTTGGAGCAATGTGCTATGTCAAATTCTGAGAAAAGTAAATCCTTTTTATACAAGAAGTTTTATGGTTATATCATGGCAATAGTAATCCGTTATATGAAGCATGAGATGGAAGCTGAGGAGCTTGCTAATGAATGTTTTGTTAAGGTTTTTAATAAGATCAGCACGTTTTCGTTACATGAAGATCCTACGATACTCGAAAAAACTTTCAAGTCTTGGATCGCTAGGATAGCGGTTAATACATCTATCGATGCTTTACGTGTTAGAAAGCAAATGTATATGCTGGATGACCTGAATGCTGGAGACACCATTCATTATGCTGTTGACAATGGAAGCCGTTTGGAGTACGAAGATATGCTGAGTTTAATCCAGCAATTGCCCGATATTCAGAGGTCAATCTTCAATTTATATGAAATCGAGGGTTATTCGCATGAGGAAATAGGGAAGGAGCTCAGTATTCCCGAAAGTACTTCGCGGACTTACTTGACCCGAGCAAAACAAAAACTCCGCAAATTATATCTGAGCCAAATAAATTTAGAAAATATTAAATCCTGATTCGTTAAAGAAAATGGAAAATAAAAATAACAAAGATATTGTCGATCAAATCATTGAAAAAATGAAGTCAACTGAGGAACTTCCTTATAAGGAAGGTTCTTGGGAGAATTTTCAGCATAGATATGATCCGGCAGTACCTAAAAGGAATAAGACCTTTTATTGGGCTGCTAGTGCTGCAGCAATTCTATTGATTGGCCTATTTGCAATTAGAAATTGGGACACTGATCAGGTTGTTTCAGAAAATGAAATAGCAAAAAATAACTCTATCCAAAAACCTATTGAAAATAGCATAACTGAGAATAGAATTGGAACAGAACAGATGTCTTCTGATGAAGATGCTGTAATTGTTTATGAAAATAATTTTAGTTCGAAAAGAATTGACAATCAAAATATCGTAGCCTCATCATCTTCACCGAGGAATGTTCAGGGCAAATTGTATGGTTTAATGGGAAATTATTCAGATAATCCATCAATTAACCTTAGAAATTCTATTCAAATGCCTTCTGCACTGGATTCTTATTCTAAGGAGAGTCCTATGGCAAACATTACATTGGATGACACAGAATATAAAACATCTGGTAATGGTGTAAAAACAGAATTGGCCTATAACAATAACGTCAATCAAAATGGCAATGCACCAGATTTAAAAAGTCGTAAATTCAATCTATTAAATAAGTTTGATTTAGGGTTATTTGTTTCTCCAAATTCTACAAATGAGAGATTTAATTTTGGGGGAGGTGTTTTATTATCTTATAACATTAATAAAAACGTAAGTGTTAGAACTGGTTTGGCTTACAATAAATATGATGTTTCGGTTTTGAAGGATCCAATTGCTAATTCTGAGACCCCAGTTTTAGCAAGTCAAGAAGCTATCCAGAAAATTACGACTAACGGATTGACCCAACAATATGCAAGTAATAATGCTATCGTTTTGCCAAATGTAAATGCTATTACTGGGAATGTACAGGCATTGGAGATTCCTTTGGATATCCGTGTTAAATCCAAAGATGGCTTTTATGCGTCTTCAGGACTAACTTATGCAGCTGTATTTAATCAAAATAGGTACACTCATTATGTAGAGAATGCCAATAGTGAATTATTTGGTAATGGTCTCCCAGAAAATGAGGCAGATGTTAAGAATGCTGTTCAGCAGGTTTCTCGAGCGATCAAAACCGAAGATGAAAATATCAGCAGTAATGGTTTTGGTGGATTTGTTAATTTATCTATTGGTAAAGAGATGAAAATGAACAAAAGTATGAAGATTTCAGTTGAACCCTATTTAAAACTACCAGTAGGAAGTTTCAAACGTGCAGATATGAACTATACAAATGGAGGAATTCGAATTATTACGAATTTCTAGTTAGATCTGATCAATCCTTACCCATGACATTCCTGCTGATATTGCAGCTTGTACTCCTGGGTCTCCATCTTCAAAGACCAAACATTCTGTTGGGTCCACCTCTAGTTGTTTAGCCGCTAATAAGAATGGTTGTGGAGATGGCTTTCCTTCTGGAGTATCACCAGCGCATACCAATGTTTCATACTTGCCTACTACCTGAATCACTTCCAAGGTAATATTTAATGTTGATCTTGTTCCTCCAGAAACGATTCCTATTTTACGTGATTCCGAAAAATCATATAAGATTTGTCTTACAAAATCTACTGGTTTAGTTTTTTGGATAAATTGTTCGATGAAGATTGATGACTTCCGCTTTGCAAAATCATATTTGTCTAAGGATACATTATATCGATTTGAGATTTCATCAGCCACTGCTATAGTAGGCCAGCCGGCGGTTTCATCAATTAAGTCTGGGTTTAAAATGATACCATGTTCTTTTGCAGTTGCAACATAAGCTGCTTTATGAGCAAGCATATTATCTGCTAATGTTCCGTCAACATCAAATAACAATGCTTTATATGGATTTGCAAGTTCTTTTAGTCTTAGATATTTTTGATAATTTTCTGGTGTCATGCGGCAAAAATAAGAAAGTCTCCATTATCTGGAGACTTTTCAAGTATTAATTATTTTTTTGTTGCTTTTCTTCGTTTAAGTTCTTTCATGATCAGGCTGAGTTCCCTGCCTGTTTGACCACCAACGGATGTGTTTTCCTGAGCTCTTCTGAAAAGGTAAGGCATTACTGCTTTCACAGGACCATATGGCATATACTTAGCTACATTATAACCTGCAGCAGCCAAATTAAATGAAAGGTTGTCTGACATTCCTAAAAGTTGTGCAAAGAATACATTTGGAATGTTATGTGGAATATTTCTTTTCTCAAGTTCTTCGGCTAATATCCTACAGCTTTGTTCATTATGAGTTCCAGCCATGAGTCCAATCTGGTCGATATTATCCAAACAGAAATGAATTGCTTCATTATAATCTATATCAGATGCTTTTTTATCTGGTTGGATTGGTGAAGGGTATCCATTTTCTTTTGCTCTTTCTCTTTCAATTTCCATATATGCACCACGAACTATTTTAGCTCCTAAATGAAAGTCTTGAGTTTTAGCATAAGCAAAATCTGCTTTTAAAGAGGCTAATTTATCATGACGGTACAACTGATAGGTATTATATACAATAGGTTTTTCCTGGTTGTATTTTTCCATCATTTCTCTTGCAATATCATCGATTGTGTCTTGAATCCAAGAATGTTCAGCATCAACTAATACTCGGATATCAGCATCATAACAAGCTTTACAAATCTTGTCGCATCTATCTAATAATCGTTGGTGTTCAGCTTTTTCATTCTCGTTTAGCGTTTCTTTTGCATCGATTTTTGCTAAGAGGTCGAATCTTCCAAGTCCAGTTGGTTTGAATACACAAAAAGAAATTAAAGGATTGTTTTTTGCTGCTTCAACTGTTCTCAGAATTTCATTGCAGCAAGCATCGAAGCTTTCTTCAGAATCTTCTCCTTCTACTGAATAATCTAATATTGTAGTTACATGACCTTTACCCAGGTCTTGAATTGCTTTTTGGCAATCTTCAATACTTTCACCACCACAGAATTGTTTGTAGATTGTATTTTTGATTATTCCTTGGATAGGCAATCCGATGTTTAGAGAAAAGTTTGTTATAGGAGTGCCAATTTTGATCAGGGCGTTACTGGCAACCATTTTAAATAACCAATAAGCTTTGTTAAGATCTTTATCACTTTTTCCTTTAAAGGCAATTTCAGTGTTGTTAAAGTCCAGCTTTAAGGGTGAAGCTATGTCCATATTACTTTAATTTGATGCTGGCAAAATTAGGTTTTTTTTATGAATTAAAATCATAGTAATGTCGTAAATACTGTTGAATAGAATTACTTTTGTTTATGCAAACGTTTACACTAGAAGGGGATTACATTCAATTAATCCAATTATTAAAAGTTATGAATTGGGTAGAGCATGGCGCTATGGCTCAATGGGTAGTTGAAGAAGGACTTGTAAAATACAATGGTCAAGTCGATTATAGGAAAAGATTAAAAGTTAAGGTAGGAGATCTTGTTGAATTTGATGGCAATAAGGTTAAAATAATATAGTATTCTTTTTGTGTAAAATATTTATCGGTTAATTTTTAAGCCGATTAAGATTGAGAAATTTACCTATCTTTAGGTAGAAAATAAATATGAAGAAGATTAATAGTTTGGGATACGATGTCGTATTCGATAATGAATTAAATGAATTGCAGTCTTTCTTAATAGACCATGATTATTCGCAACTTTTAATTCTAGTTGACAGAAACACCAATGACCATTGTTTGCCAGTAATTCAAGCAGCCATTCCTGACATTGTAGATTATGATATTATTGAAGTCGATCCAGGGGAGGAGAATAAAAACATAGATTTCTGTATAGGAGTATGGAAGACTATGTTAGATTTTGGAGCTGATCGAAAAGCTTTGATGATGAATTTAGGAGGGGGTGTCGTGACTGATATGGGTGGATTCGCTGCCTCAACCTATAAAAGAGGTATTGATTTTCTAAATGTTCCTACCACACTATTATCACAGGTTGATGCCTCTGTTGGAGGGAAAACAGGGATTGATTTAGATAATGTTAAAAACATCATTGGTACTTTTAGTCAACCAAAAGCCGTTTTTATCTCAAATAAATTTTTGGAGACTTTGGATGATCGACAAATTTTATCTGGTTTTGCTGAAGTTATTAAACATGGCCTTATAAAAGATAAAGATTTGTTTAATCGTTGTAAGTCAGTTAATTTACCGGAAATTCCTGAAGGGTTAGTTTATGAATCTGTGGTTATCAAAAATAGCGTAATAACCGAAGATCCAACTGAAAAAGGAATAAGGAAAATCTTAAATTTCGGACATACCATTGGACATGCTATTGAGGGATATTCATTGGTGAATGATGTTAACCCCTTACTACATGGTGAAGCCATAGCAATCGGTATGGTGTGTGAAGCTTACTTATCATACAAATTCAATAATCTAGAGAAAAGTGAATTAGATGAAATAGTTTCTTATTTACTATCAATTTATCCTAGTTACCAATTAAATTCAGCAATCTATCCTGAGCTTTTAGATTTGATGAAGAACGACAAGAAAAATGAAGGGAACAAATTAGGTTTTGCTTTGTTGAGATCTATTGGTGATTGTGACTTCAATAAATTTGTTGAAGAAGATGCGATTGTTGAAAGTTTAGATTTTTATCAGACACTGACTAAATAAAATCATATGAAAAGAATTTGCGTACTGACACTACTTTTTTGTTTAGGTTTCTGTTTTGCATTTGGAGTTAATTTGGAAAAGCCTAAAAAGGTATTGGTTTTTACTAAAACTGCTGGTTTCAGGCATGACAATATTGAAGAAGGAGTGAAGGTATTATCTGGACTATTGAAAGACCAGAATATGCAGATGTTCCATACAGAGGATGCAAATGTTTTTCTGGCGGATTCACTCAATAATTTTGATGCTGTATTGTTTTTTAGCACTACTGGAGATATTTTTAATGCGGATCAAAAGGAAGCATTTCAAAAGTTCTTGAAATCAGGGAAAGGATTTATGGGGATACATGCTGCTACAGACACAGAACATAATTGGCCATGGTATAATGGCTTAGTAGGGGCATATTTTGCTAGTCATCCTGCAGTTCAAGAAGCAAAGATAGATGTTAAGAACAGAAAACACTTAGCAACGAAGCATTTGCCAAAAGTATGGATGCATAAGGATGAATGGTACGACTTCTCAAATGTAAAACCTGATTTAAAAATTCTGATGACCCTAGACGAATCATCCTATAAGGATGGAAAGATGGGAGATTTTCATCCAATTGCATGGTACCAGGTTTATGATGGTATAAAAGTTTTTTATACAGGATTGGGGCATACCAAAGAATCCTTGCATGAACCCAATTTTCAAAAACAAATTATTGGTGGTTTAAAATACGTTTTAGGATATTAATTGATTTACAATAAATGAATTAAAAAAGGAGGTGAAAACCTCCTTTTTTTTGTTGTAAATATTTTGTTGCACAAAACTCTTGTTTATTAAAAATATTTCATAAATTAGATTTAATTGTAAACTAAATTCTAAACGAAATTTAATCCTGTTATCATTATATCATCTTTTTTAGTATCTGTAGGAGAGGTATAATTAAAATTCACAAGTGTTTGATGTACACTTTGTTTAACGTTAAGCACACTGCTTAATTTTATAATTTTGAATAACTAATAACTATATAAAACTAACAGCTTATGAACCACCATTACTTAAATCCAATTAAGAAACCCACTTAGAGAATCCAATTCTTAAAAAATTAATGTAATTCCAAATTGGAGTTATATAGGATCTAAATTTAATTATTTATTCCATGGCCGCGCTTTGGTTTTTGGTTAAATAAAAAAGTACTAAACAAATTAATTTAACAAACTAACTAACAAATTCTATTATGGGAAGATCAATGAAATTCCATAGCAATTCTTTTATTCCCAAAAGGTTGCTAAAAAGTGGTCTTCTGATTTCTATGGGGTTACTCAGCATGAGCAATGTCACAGCATCAGAGCCATCCATTTGGAATAAAATCGCTATGCATCCATTATATGCAATGCAAAGTCCAGTAAAAGGTAAGATTATTAACCAGGCAACCCAAGAGCCGATTGCTGGGGCAACGATCAAAATCGTTGGAAAAACCTCAAGTACCTCATCAGATGTTTCGGGAAATTTTGAAATTGATGCACAACCAAACGATGTATTAGAAATTACATATGTTGGTTTTGTATCCACTCGCTTTACTGTTACTTCTACCAGTCAACCTGTTACTATATCCTTATCAGAGGATAGTAGTGATTTGGAAACGGTGGTTGTTACGGGTTATGGTACTCAACGCAAGAAAGATTTAACAGGTGCGGTTGCAGTTGTAAATGTTACTGAATTAAAATCGCAACCGGCAGGAAGTGCTGTTGAAGCATTACAAGGTCGTGCTACTGGTGTTCAGATCGTAAATGATGGTGCGCCAGGGTCAACTCCACAAATCCGTATTCGTGGTTACTCAACAATCAACAATAATGAACCTCTCTATATTATCGATGGAATACCATTCGAAGGTAAATTGAGCTGGTTAAATCAAAATGATATTGAGTCCATGCAAGTCTTGAAAGATGCTTCCGCTGCTTCAATTTATGGTGCTCGGGCAAATAATGGTGTCGTAATTATAACGACTAAATCGGGAAAAGAAGGCAAGACCAATATTACATTAGATGCTTATGCAGGTGCTGGTGTTCCAAATAAAGGGGCATTTCCTAAAATGTTAACACCACAACAAGTTTTGGATTTTGATAATAAATTTAATGGCACAAATCTTCAGTTACAAGATTATTTGCTTGCTGGCTCAAAAACCAATTGGGATATAACTCCGGCTGATGTTGATATGAGCAAGTATAATTATAATGCTAAAGACCGTTCAACTTTTTATCAAATCACAAAAGCAAATAAGGAAGGAACAAATTGGTTTGATGAATTATCCCAAACTGCACCTATACAATCTTATCAATTAGCAGCAAATGGCGGTAATGAAACTTCCCAATATGCTTTTTCAGGCGGATACTTAGATCAAAAAGGAAGTTTAATTCATACTGGATTCAGACGTTATAATGTGAGAACCAATACGCAATTTAATGCTTTTGAAAAGAAACTGAGGTTTGGAGAGAATTTATCCTATGCTTACACTGAAGGCTATGGTATGGGAGTAAATCCAAATACTGCTGGTGGATACCAAGGTGAAGGATCGGTATTAGGTTTTGCTTACCGTATTCAGAATATAATTCCGGTTTATGATGAAGGAGGTAATTTTGCAGGATCTTTTGGTAAAGATCTAGGTAATGGTCAAAACCCTGTGGCTATGGCATACCGAGCAAAAGATAATATGAACAGATCTAATTTCTTTTTCGGTAACGCTTTCGCAGAATATGATTTTATTCCAGGTTTAACATTAAGGACTAATTTTGGTCTACGTTATGAAAATTATAACGGTGTAAGTTATAATTATCCAAATCCGGAATTTTCAGAAGGAAGTTTTAACAATGGTATGAGTGAATATCAAGGTTTTACTACGGAATGGACTTGGACTAATACCTTGAATTATAAACCAAACTTAGGAGAGGACCATAGTTTAAATATTATGGTGGGTACTGAGGCTATCAAAAATAGAAACCGCGGGATAGATGGTAGCAGAAACGGCTATTTTATTATGAGCAGTTTAGATTACCTTTATCTGAATTCAGGAAGTTCAAACTTCAATAATAATGGTTCAGGCTCTATTGGTAGTATGTTCTCTTTAATGGGAAAAGCTGATTATGCATTCAAAGACCGCTATTTATTGAGCTTAATCCTTCGTCGTGATGGATCTTCAAACTTCGGTGAGAAAAATCTTTATGGTGTATTCCCTGGTATTAGTGGTGCATGGCGTATTTCTCAAGAGGAATTCGCTAAGGATGCAGAATGGTTAACGGATTTAAAACTTCGTGCTGGTTATGGTGTTACGGGTAACCAAAGAATTCCAGGATTTCAATTCTTAAATAGATACCTAGCTTCATTAACTCAATCTTCTTATCCAATCAATAATGGAGTGATCAATGGTATATGGCAAAACTTTTATGCAAATCCAGATATCAAATGGGAACAGGTTAAATCACTGAATGTAGGTCTAGATTTTACTGTATTGAATGGTGATTTTGATGGTTCGATCGATTGGTTCAATAAAAAGACTACCGACATGTTATTCAGAGTTCCATTACCTGCCGCAGCAACAGGACGTGCTGGAGTTCCTTATAGAAATATTGGCGACATGAGCAATAAAGGTTTTGAGTTCTCTCTTGGTTATCATTATGGATATAGACAAGAAAAACCATTTACATTAGATTTGGCAGCGAATTTTTCAATGTATAAAAATAACGTAGTTGCTTTATCCCCAGAGGTTACTCAGGTAAACTATGGTGCTTTTAGATCTATGGAAACTTCAATTCTACAAAAAGGTCAACCATTCGGTTCTTTTTATGGGTACCAAGTAGCAGGCATCTACCAAAGTGTAGAGGATGTTGCTAATTCTCCATCATATGAAAAAGCAAGACCAGGTGGTTTAAAATACGCTGATTTAAATAACAATGGTGAGATTGATCCAGGAGATAGAACGATTATAGGAAATCCACATCCTGATTTTGTATACTCTTTTAATATCAATGCTGCATACAAAAACTTTGACGTATTATTATATTTCTATGGTTCTCAAGGGAATGATATTTACGAAGCAACTAGATACTTTACAGACTTTGGTGTATTTAGAGGTCAAAAAAGCACGAGATTGTTAGATGCTTGGAGTGAAACCAATACGGGCAGTAATATTCCTTCTTTAGCAAATCCAAATGATGAGCCGAGCGCATTCGAATATGCAACATCTAGCTATTACGTGCAGGATGGAAGCTTCTTGAAACTTAAAAACTTCCAAATTGGATATAATTTACCTACTCAAAAATTGTTTGGAGAGAATACTGCTTTCAGCAGATTTAGACTGTATTTAGGTGTTACTAATCTTTTTACGATTACAAAGTATGAAGGATTAGATCCAGAGGTTTCAGCGACACCGTCTGATTATCCTGCATTGGGTGTAGATTTTGGGGTATATCCGCAAGCTCGCCAGTATACTTTCGGTCTTAACTTAGGATTTTAATAGTAGAAATTTAAATTGAAAAATCATGAAACGAAATAAATTAATGATTCTTTTAGGTGCAGGCATGCTACTAGTAAGTTCCTGCGGAAAAGAATTCTTACAGAAATTGCCTCAAGGGGAATTGTCTGAACCTCAGGTAGGTAATAAAGATGGGGTGGAAGGCGCTTTGATGGGGGCATATAGTATAATGAATGGTAATGTTAGTGGAACCTGGGGAAACTATGCTTCAGCTCCTAGTCAATGGGTTTTTGGAGAAATGGCATCTGATAATGCACATAAAGGATCAGAGCTTACAGACCAGACTCCCATGAATATGATTGAGAATTTTACCTCCATCAGTACCAATGATAATCTTAGCACTCAATGGCAAGTATATTTTGAAGGAGTATTGCGTTGTAATAATACCTTGAAATTATTGGCAAATGACCAATCAGGTCCAAAAGAAATATCTGCAGAAAGAGCCAAAGAAATTCAGGGAGAAGCTAAAATGCTGAGGGCACACTATTATTTTTATTTATGGAGAGTTTTTAGAAACGTTCCTATCATTACTGAAGAAATAGCTACAGCAGAAGAAGCTGCTAAAATTCCAAATGATAAGGATGTGCTTCCATTAATTGAAGAAGATTTGAAGTTTGCTGTAGAAAACCTGCCTACTACTAAAATCAATGATGAGTTTGGCCGTATGGATAAAAATGCAGCAAAAGCATATTTAGGAAAACTATATCTGTACCAGAAAAAATATGCTCAAGCATTAACTCTTTTTAAAGAAGTTATGGCCGGAAAGGATTTAGTATCTATGCCTTACTGGAACAATTTTGATGTTACCAAGGAGAATGGACCCGAAGCAGTGGTCGTTTCTAAACATGCAATCAATTCAAATGGTGCTGCCGATAATTCAAATGTTGGTGATATGCTTTCTGGGTTATATGGAACATCTCCAGTTGGTTGTTGTGGATTTTATCAACCAACAATTGATTTGGTGAATGCATTTCAAGTAGATGCTAATGGGTTGCCTCTTTCTCCTTCGGCATACAGGGCAAAACCTTATTTATCTGATTTACAAAATCCAACAGCATCCTATGTTTTGGATGTTTCCTTAAAATTTGATCCTAGGTTAGATTATACGGTTGGCCGTAGAGGTGTTTCTTACTTAGACTATGGTATTATGCCGGGGAATGCTTGGATTCGTGATGCTAAATATGCTGGTCCTTTTGTGGGAATTAAGACCATGATCCCTCAGTCTCAATTTGCTACTAATGCTGCTCCTGGAGAAAATTATCTGACTGGTCTGGATGTCAATGTAATTCGTTTAGCGGATGTCTGGTTAATGGCTGCTGAATGTGAAGTTGAAGCTGGTAACTTGGCTGGAGCATTGAAATTAGTGAACGACGTACGGAAACGAGCTGCTACCTTAGCGCCAAAGAAAACAGGAACAGGTGCAAATGCTGCTGCCTACAATGTTAAGCCTTATCCTGCATTCGCAAATCAGGATGCTGCAAGAACAGCTGTAAGAACAGAACGAAGGTTAGAACTTGCGCTTGAAGGTCATCGCTTCTTTGATTTGGTTCGATGGGGAGTTGCTAAATCAGTTCTTGAAAGCTATTCTGCATTTGAAGGTCAATATCTTCCTTCGTATAAAGGTTTAGTATTCGGTGCTAAAAGCGAATACTGGCCAATTCCTCAAGTGGAAATCGACAGAAGTAATGGAGTGTTAAAACCGAATTAATAAGTTAAATCAAATAAAGAAGAATGGGCTGACCGTAAAGGTTAGCCCATTCTTTTTATTTATAAAATGTTTGTTTCAGAATCAATAGAAATGTAAAATTTACTATGTTTACATTATGAGAAGCATATTAATCCTATTAGGGTTATTGGCATGCGTTAATCTAAAGGCGCAAGACAGTACCTTAAACCTAAATGAGCAGTTTAATCAATCCAATATTCTGAAAAAGCACTATTATGGATTCAGTCTATATGATATTGATCAACAGCGATATGTATATGGATATAACGAGGATAAGCATTTTACACCAGCATCCAACACCAAAGTATTTACATTATTTACTTCATTGAAATTGATTGGTGATTCAATTCCTGGCTTAGCTTATGTGGAACGTGGTGATTCCTTAATATTTTGGGGAACTGGAGATCCTAGCTTTTTACATCCAAAACTTGATAGCGGTAAAGTATATAATTTCCTGAAAAACAGCGATAAAAAATTATATTATTCAAGTACTTCTACACAAGAACCCACTTATAGAAACGGATGGTCTATAGAGGATTATGAATTTTATTACCAGCCAGAGTTATTTCCCTTTCCAATCTATGGAAATGTGGTTCAGTTTAGAGAAGTCAATGGTAAATTAAAATTATTTCCATCATATTTTGAGAGAGATGTAAAACAATTGTCCGATACTACGACCAGGTATAGAATACATAGAGCTTTAGAAAATAATAGGTATGAAATAAATGAACTTCCATTGCCAAAAAATTATGTCAATGAAAAGCCTTTTAGGCCTAGTGATAGTCTTCTTGTATTACTACTTCAAGATACTCTAAAAAAAGAAGTGGGCTTAGTTTCAAAGCCTTTGCCCTCAGATTTTAAAATTATAAACTCTGTGGAGAAAAGAGCTGTTTTGAGGGAAATGATGCTACCTAGCGATAATTTTTTAGCAGAACAACTTAACATGGTGGCATCCTTTTTAAAGTATAATAAATTTAAAACGGAAGACCTTCGGAAATTTATGAAAGACACTTATTATAGTAAATTAAGTGATTCTATTGAGCTAAGGGATGGAAGTGGTCTTTCGAGTTATAATAAAATTACACCTAGAAGTATGGTTGAAGTATTACTTCAGATAAATAATGATATTCGTGACGAAACTGCGAAGTTATATTTATTTCCTGCAGGTGGTTTGGAGGGTACACTTAAGAATGTCTATCCAACTCCGGGAGGGAAACCATTCGTTTGGGCAAAAACCGGTACAATTAATAGTGTTCATTGTCAAAGTGGATATATTCTAACCAAGAAAGGGAAAAGATATGCTTTTTCATTCCTGAATAACAATTATTTAGGTAGTTCAGCACCTGTACGTAAAGAAATGGTAAGAATAGTAACACATATCTACGAAAATTATTAAATCATATATAAAATCAATTGGTATATTCGCATAAGCAAACCTTATGAAGATATTCAAGAAGAATGATAAAAGGCTGATTAGGTCTTGGTCCATGTATGATTGGGCTAATTCAGCTTATAATTTGGTCATCAATTCGACGATTTTCCCTGTTTATTATACTACAATTACAAAAAATCCTGACACAAATGATACAGTATCATTCTTTGGGTATGAGATTATAAATACGGCTTTATCTAATTTTGCATTATCCATTGCCTATTTATTAATGGCCTTGGGTCTTCCATTTATATCGGCTTACTCAGATGCTGCTGGCAAGCGTAAATTTTTCATGAAATTCTTCACCTATCTAGGTGCTATTGCCTGTATGGGTATGTTTTTCTTCAAACTTGAAACTTTGGAGTGGGGGATATTCTGTTTTGGATTAGCTGCTATGGGTTATATTGGCGGTGTTGCTTTTAATAATTCATACTTACCAATTATTGCCACTCCTGATCAACAAGATAGAGTAAGTGCCCAAGGATTTGCTTATGGATATGTTGGCTGTGTAACTTTACAGTTGATTTGTTTTGTTTTTATTTTCAAACCAGAATGGTTTGGTATTACGGATGCATCATTTCCAGCCAGATTTTCATTTCTATTAGTAGGGTTGTGGTGGATACTTTTTGCCCAGATTCCATTTAGATTTCTTCCCAGAAATAGACCTACAGTCGGATCTGAAAAACTTCCATTTTTTACTAAGGTTAAAAAAGAATTTTCTACTGTCTTAAATCAGATCAATAAAATCGAAGCTATAAAAAGGTTTCTTCCTGCGTATTTCTTTTATGCCATGGGGATCCAAACGTTAATTATTGTTGCTGCGGCTTTTGGCGAGAAAGTTTTGAATTTGGGGGCCAGTAAATTAATCGCCTCAATTTTATTGATTCAGATTGTTGCAATTGGCGGTGCTTATATTATGTCTATTGCAGCAAAGAAATTTGGCAATATTAAGGTTCTAATGGTCGTTGTATTCTTTTGGATATTAATTTGTTGCGCTTCGTATTTTATGACCAATGAATACCAGTTTTATGGAATGGCATTTTCTGTCGGATTATTGATGGGAGGTATTCAATCTTTATCCAGATCCACTTATTCAAAGTTAATACCAGAGGATATTGAGGATACCACATCATTTTTTAGTTTTTATGATGTCACTGAAAAAGTTGCCATCGTTATAGGTTTGTTTAGTTTTGGACTGATTGAGCAGATGACTCAAAATATTCGTTATTCGGCATTATTCTTGGCTGTTTATTTTATTATAGGGTTTTTGTTGTTGTTTCGTGTTTTAAAATTTAATAAATTACAGATTATTCAAAGCAATTAATGCATAAAGTAGAGCTATTTATACCTTGTTTTATCGATCAGTTATATCCAGAGACTGCATTTAACAGCGTAAAACTTTTAGAGAAGGCGGGTTGCCAAGTTATTTATAATACCGAGCAAACTTGTTGTGGACAGCCAGCATATAATGCTGGATTTTGGGATGATGCGAAGAAAATAGGGCAAAAGTTCTTAAATGATTTTAATGATGAACATCCTGTTGTAAGTCCATCTGCCTCTTGTGTTGGAATGGTGAGAGGTGGTTATGATGACTTATTTACAAATTCTATAGAACATAATAAATGTAGATCCCTTCAACGTAATATATTTGAAATCAGTGATTTTCTGGTTAATGTATTGCAGAAGGAATATTTTGGTGCTGAATTAGTAGGCACAGCAGTGTATCATGATTCATGTTCTGCACTGCGTGAATGCAAGATTAAGGAGGAACCTCGCAAATTATTAAGTCATGTCGGCGGTTTAGAAATTCTTGAGATGAAAGACCAAGAAACATGCTGTGGGTTTGGTGGTACTTTTTCCGTGAAATTCGAAGGTATATCTACAGCGATGGCAGAGCAGAAGGTGCAGAATGCAATGAATGTAAAAGCAGATTATATAATTTCTACAGATTCGTCATGTCTACTGCAATTGCAAGCTTATATTGAGAAAAATCAACTACCTATCAAGACAATGCATTTAGTGGATGTATTGACTTCTGGATGGGCAAATATCTAATAAACTATATATAACAACAATCATGAGTTCAAGAAGAGAATTTTTAAGAAACCTTGGTCTGGTTACTGCAGGAGTGACATTGGCACCTTCGCTTGATGTATTTGCAGGAAAGAAAGACTGGTTTGAGATTTCATTAGCTGAGTGGTCCTTACATAAGAAAATTTTTAAGGGCGATCTGAAAAACATTGATTTTCCAGAGTATACGGCGAAGAATTTTGGTATCTATGGTGTAGAATATGTAAATCAATTCTTTAAAGATAAGGCAAAAGATATGACTTATTTAAAAGATTTGAACAATCGTGCAAAGGATAATGGAGTGAAAAATGTCCTGATTATGATTGACGGGGAAGGTAATTTAGGCGATCGCGATGAGAATAAGCGTAAGCAAGCGGTCGAAAACCATTACAAATGGATCGATGCTGCAAACTTCTTGGGTTGTCACGCCATCCGTGTTAATGCGGCCGGGGAAGGTACCAAAGAGGAAGTGAAGGATCAAGTGGTAAAAAGTCTTTCAACATTAGCAGATTACGGTAAAAAAGGAAAGATCTCTGTTGTTGTAGAGAATCATGGTGGTATTTCATCTCATGGAGATTGGTTGGCTGATGTTCTAAAAACTGTTGGGAAGAAAAATTGTGGAAGTTTACCAGATTTTGGAAATTTCTATGAGTACGATAGATACCAAGGAGTTGCTGAATTAATGCCGTATGCAAAAGGTGTTAGTGCTAAATCTCATGCCTTTGATGCTAATGGTAATGACACAGGTATTGATTATGCAAAAATGATGGATATCGTGAAGAAAGCTGGATACAAAGGATATGTGGGGATTGAATTTGAAGGTGATAAGATTTCAGAAGATGAAGGAATCAAATTAACAAAAGCATTATTGGAGAAATTCAAATAGTAAAAGAAACTTATAAAGTTAAGGCAAGGTTGGTTCAACTTTGCCTTTTTTATTTTTTAACTTTTTTCATTCGTAAAAAAATGTTTACACAAGTTTAATTATAACTGAAAACATATACCATTCCTTACTTAATAACCCCATTTTTTAAATTATTTACATCCTTTGATGAATATGTTATTGATTATAGATTAGTGTATTTATTGTTTTTTATTTAAATATCTGTAGCATACAGTTTCAAATCAACAATAAAATTCTGTTTTTATTAAAAATTAATAGTTCGAAAGACCATTAAATATTTAAAAATTCATTAAACTTTTCTGACCTAATCCAATCATAAGTTCTAAATGTTAAAAGGGAGGGAGAGCATTAACAAAGTGTTAATTCTAAATAAAAATTTGTTAATTTGCTATCCGAAAAAAATAATGTTCTGTAAATAATTCTATATTAACATAAATAATAATAACCGATGAATCAAGAAAAAGACCAGGATTTGGTCCATCACCTTGCCAAACAAGGGGTTGACGATAAAATGGTGATGGGACACCCTGCGAGTTTGTTTGTCCTATTCTTCACAGAAATGTGGGAGCGTTTTAGTTACTACGGTATGCGGGCACTCCTTACGGTGTTTTTAATTACAGAAATAGTGAAAGGCGGTTGGGGATGGACAAATGCTGAGGCTATGGAATTATACGCCTGGTATACTGGATTAGTTTATCTAACTCCATTAATAGGTGGTATGATTGCTGATAAATTAACAGGATATCGAAAAGCAATTTTATGGGGAGCATTGATTATGACTCTCGGTCATGCCTCAATGGCTCTTGAAGGGACATCACAATCCTTCTTTTATTTGGGATTAGTCTTGATGATTTTAGGTAATGGTATGTTTAAGCCTAACATCTCATCGATGGTTGGTCAATTATATCCCGATACCTCTGCTAAAAAGGATGCCGGTTATACAATTTTCTATATGGGGATTAATTCAGGTGCTTTCTTAGGTATGCTTTTATGTGGATACATTGGTGAAAAGGTAGGATGGCATTACGGTTTTGGACTTGCTGGAGTTTTTATGTTCTTTGGTATGGTTCAATTCTATTTTGCTCAGAAGATATTTGGAGTTATTGGTGAAAAACCTGGAACCGTTCATAAAGAAGAAGAACATGTTCATAATATTCAAGAAGAAGACAATACACCAAAAAACATCGTTAAAGATCGTTTAGTTGTGGTTGCAGTATTGATGATAGCAAGTATCTTTTTCTTCTTTGCATTTGAACAGGCAGGTGGTTCCATGACCATTTTTGCTAAAAACTATACACAGCGTGTATTAGAAGGTAATTCCGGTGAAATATTTAAATGGGTTGATGCGGCCTTGACCATCTTCCCAATATTAATTGTTACTTGGGTATTATTTAAACTATCCCAACAAATTTTCAGCAAATACCCTTTGACAGTTATTTTTACAGCAATCTCTTTCGCAATAATTTGGGCATTAGGTATTTGGAAAGTTAATAGAGAATTTTCAGTTGAAAATACTGAAGTAACTGTTTCCTGGTTTCAAATCTTGAATTCATTTTTCATTATTACTTTAGCTTCTTCATTTTCTAAATTGTGGGAGAAGGTTTGGAATCCTTCAGGGCCAGTTAAGTTTGCTTTTGGATTGATCTTAGTTGCTGTCGGATTTTTAGCCTTAGCTTATGGATCAATGTCAATTCCTTCGGGAGCTCAATCAGCTTCTGTCAGTATGATTTGGTTGATATTAGCTTACTTCTTCCATACAACAGGCGAATTATGTGTCTCACCAGTTGGTCTTTCTTATGTAAGTAAGTTATCTCCTAAAAAATTAGCAGGATTATTATTTGGTCTTTGGTTCACAGCTTCAGCCATTGCAAACTTTATTGCTGGTATGACTGGTTCTTATATCGACCAAATTGCAGAAAAATATTCTATGTCTACATTTTTCTTGATTATTGCTGCTTTGCCAATTTTCGTAGCTTTGTTATTATTGATTTTCAATAATAAATTAAAGAAAATGATGCATGGTATTCATTAATAATAAGTTTAAGTAAAAGAAATATAATGTAATTAAAAAGCCGAATTGTTTAACATTCGGCTTTTTGTTTAATTTTACGGCCAATATTACAGAGTATAGAATCCAATAATTAACGTATGAATCAAATTTCAGATGCCTCATTTTCTGAAGAACTAGAGAAACAAGGAATAGATGGTAGTTTAGTCTTAGGACACCCTTCAGGATTATTTGTTTTATTTTTCACGGAAATGTGGGAGCGTTTTTCATTTTATGGAATGCGCGTATTACTAATCAACTTTTTAACCAGTGCAATTATATCAGGCAGTCCATTTTCAGGTTGGGGCTGGGACCCAATCCAAGCAGGTGCACTTTATGGTACCTATGCAATGTTACTCTATATTTCACCAATTTTTGGAGGAATTATGGCAGATAAATATCTGGGGTATAGGTATGCTATTGTTATTGGGGCTGCTATAATGACCTTAGGTCATTTATTTATGGCATTTGACACCCCATTATTTCTCTATTTAGGCCTTGGAGCATTGGTGTTGGGAACCGGTTTCTTTAAACCCAATATGACCTCTATTCTTTCTGAAATGTATAAAAAGTTCCCTCAAAAAAAGGATGCTGCCTACACTATTTTCTACATGGGAGTTAATTCAGGTGCATTTTTTGGTATGATGCTATGTGGTTATTTGGGAGAGAAAGTAGGATGGCACTGGGGATTTGGTCTTGCTGGAATTTTTATGTTTCTAGGTACCTTACAGTTTTGGTATGCAAAACCAATTTTTGGTACCGTTGGTGACCCACCTTCAAAAACAAACTTAGAACAAAAGGCTACGGTTGTAAATATTGATAATCCAGATGACAAACCTAATCCATTTACTAAGTTAGACTCAATTCTAATCGGTATTATGACCATTTTAGGTCTTGGATTTGCGTTTAATGACCCTTTATCAAAAATTGCAGGAATCGATATATTATCTAGCCTTCAGATTGGGACATTAGCAGGGCAAAATGTGGCTATTATCATAGCATTAATTTTGTTCTTATTCGTAGTAATTTCGAGGTTAAGCCGATATACTAAAGTAGTCCGTGATCGATTAATTGCAGTTATTATCTTTGCTTTTTTTGTCATCTTCTTTTGGATGTCTTTTGAGCAGGGGGCATCATCCTTGGTGATCTTTGCACGTGACAGTGTGGATCGCAGCTTGTCTGGTAATTCATTAACCATATTCAATGTAATAAATACATTATTGACAGTAGTTCCTTTATTATTGGTGACTTATGTTGTCATAATGCTTACAAAGAAGACCTATGGCAAGGCTCCACTTTCCAATATTGTACAGTTTATATGTTTTGCAGGTGTTTGGGGAGTTGCAATTTGGATGCTATATCGTGAATTTACAGCTGAATCATCCGAAATTGCAGTGTCATGGTTTTCCATCATGAATTCTTTCTTTATTATCACCTTTGCAAATTTTGTTTCAAAAATATGGGATTCTAAATTTAATCCACCGGCAACAGTAAAATATGGAATGGGCTTAATCATAATGGCTATAGGTTTTGGATTATTGGCATTTGGAGCACATGGCATTCAAGATGGCATCAAGGTCTCGATGATTTGGTTAATACTTGCTTATATGTTCCATACTTTGGGTGAGTTATGCTTATCACCAGTGGGATTATCCTATGTTTCTAAATTGGCTCCAGCGCGAATGATTGGTTTTATGTTTGGTATGTGGTATTTAGCATTGGCTATTGGAAACAAGCTAGCGGCAATTTTAGGAGGTCAAATCGAGGTCATCACAAATCAATATTCTCTCAGTACATTTTTCTTAATATTCACAATTGTTCCCATTGTTGCTGGTGTGATTGTGATGTCATTGCAGCCAATTTTAAAGAAATTAATGCACGGTGTAAAATAATAGAAAAAGCCGATTGATAATTTGAGGGCACTGAAAAAGTCCTCTTTTAGAATGGGCTAAAAAAAGGAGTGGAAAACAACAGTTTTCTGCTCCTTTTTTCGTATCTTAAAGTAGGCTTTAACGGACATCAGGATGCTTTCTACCCAACAAAAAATTCAGTTCAGTTCCTATTCGGGATTGTACGATATCATTGTTCCAAAAGACAATCTACTTCGCAAAATCAACGATCTTATCGATTTCAGTTTTATACATGAGGAACTTTTGGAGAAGTATTGCCAGACCAATGGGCGTACAGCAGAGAGCCCCATCAAGATGTTCAAGG
>NZ_PEBA01000015.1:0-51215 GCF_002734235.1 Sphingobacterium sp. 1.A.5 | reverse complement strand
AAATATGGACTGCACTTATCGGGATCCTGCTCTTTAAGTACATCCAGAAGAAGGCAAAATACAATTGGAACCTCTCGAATCTGGTCAACTTTATCAGGATGAACATATTCGTGAAAATTGATCTGTGGAAATGGGCTGATGATCCGTTCATTTCAGGAAAACCACCTGATAAAAAAGGACAATATGTGCTCTTTTAGTAACACACATAGGATACCTTTCCAGTAATTAACCGAATTCTTCAATTGAACACGAATGGAGATGGATTTTTTATGCCAAAATATTTATTTAGGACAGTACTGTTTTTGTGCAGCTATTCGGCAAATGCCGGCTTGATTCAACCGATCATTTCCAAAGGCAAAAGAACTTTACGAAAGCTTGCCCCAAAAGTTTAAAAAAAGTACTCGTGGAAATTATATTGAAAATATAATTGGTGGTAGGCAATTTGTCGAAGGTGAACTTGCAGCAGAAATCATACAGCCAAATCAAGAGGGCGAAAATGTCAAGCTTTCAGATTTTCGTGGTAAATATGTTTTACTAGATTTTTGGGCATCATGGTGTGTTCCATGCAGAGAGGAAAATCCTTTTGTCGTGAAAGCCTATGAAAAGTATAAATCAAAAAACTTTGAAATTTTTGCAATCTCGTTGGATACTGAAAAGGGAAACTGGTTAGAAGCAATAAAAAAGGATAACCTAACTTGGGTTCATGGCTCTGATCTTAAAGGACAAAATAATTCAGCTGCTGAAGTTTATGGTGTACAGGGTATTCCAGCCAATTATTTAATAGATCCGGACGGATTTATAATAGCAAAAGATTTAAGAGGTGTAGACCTTGAAAAGGAATTGGAAAAGATATTTAGGTAAACCAAAGACTATTAAAGACCCATCATATATCAATTAAAAAAGCCTGCAAAATATTTTGCAGGCTTTTATTTTAGATCTTAGTATATTCTTATTTCAATACGAATTTAAATCCTAAAGAGAATCTAGAAGCATCGAAGCGCGAACCATGTGATAGGTTCCACCACGGTTTCCAATCGAAATGCATTGCTAATGGAGTAGAAGGGATTCTGTATTCCAAACCTACAGCAGGACGGATTGCAAAGTCAGTATGTGTATCACCTTCTTTCCAGTGGTCATCATCATCCCAGTCGCCATGCCATTTTCCATGGTCAATAAATGATAATTGAGGACCAACACCTACGTACCAAGAAAGTCCATTAGTTCCTGAGATACGTTCATTATAGGAGTAATCCGCACCAAGGACAGTAATGTGGTCACCGAATAATACTTGTGCGTTACCGGCATTATTGCCACCAAAACTATGCTTAATTTGAGGTCCGAATAATGTTTGGCCATCACCTAGGTCAATTCCTAGGCCAATAGCGGTACGATAAGGGGTTTGTGCATTTGTTTGCTCAGCTGCAAACATTAAAATAAATAAAGTTAGAATAGGTAAAAATACTTTCTTCATGATAATAAATAATTTGTTTCATCTTAAAACTTCCTTTATGAAAGTTTCTCGTGTTGCAACAAATATATTGCCAAAGATGCAACTAAATTGTATTAATGATGCTAGAATGCAGGTTATGAGCAAAATAAAACCCTGATAAAAATCAGGGCTAAATTTTCTCTTGGTTATATTTTAAAAGGAGTTAGGGTTACCATAATTTGTATTGTTGAGTTCATCGTCATCGAACAAATCATTCTTAGATCTTTTTTCATCTTCGTCTGATCGATCTATATCATCTTCATATTCATCTTCATATTTTTCTTCATCTTCAAATTCTAAATCTTCTTCATCATTTTCTTCTTCTTCCTCTTCATCGATATTTTCATTCAGCGGATAATCTTCACCAATTGGTTCATTATCGTCTTTGTGTGGATCTTCTTTGGCATTATATTGCCTTGAACCTTGATCTGAATCAGGATCATAGAATGGGTTTTGATAATTTGGAGCATTATCATCTTTATTTTTATTGTCTTCAGGGTCATGTCCGTTAAGATCGTCCTGAATTATAGCAAATGCAAGAATAAGACCTAGCTTATTTCCTGCAAAATTTTCAATTGTCTTCATAAGCTTGAATTTAAATGAAGAACAAGTGCCTTCGAAATTAGTTGAGGAAAAAATACTTGATTTCATAGTATTTATACTTGATGTCAATATAGTTTCAACGAATTGAATTTCAATGGTTTCTTTAATTAAGTCAATTAGTTACAGAACATTAAAATAATATAGACTATGGAAAATCCAATGAACAATCCAGAATTAAAAGAAGGAGATTTGACGAAAAAAATTGAGGATTGTACTGCCAGAGTACCGTCAAAATTTTATTTATGTACGGCATTAACTATTATGGGCGCATCCATTTTCTTTAAATGCAAAGGACATAAGCATATAGCACTTTTTCTAGGTCAATGGGTGGCGCCCATCCTAATAATGGGTGTATATAATAAACTTGTTAAAATTCACGGACACGATTAAAAGAATATTGTTTAATTATCCATTTTGCAAAGAGCCAGGTTACAATGAATTTTCAAAGTAACCTGGCTTCTTAATGAAAGGCAATTAATCTATCCTTTTCTACTTCCTTGTCGATTTTTGCCACCTCTGAGTATTAGATATAGCACTATTACGGCAATTATGACAAATATTATGGCAAATACTAATGGAGTAAACATATCTAAAATTATTAGTGTATTGTTTGAACACGTCAAAGTTTGAAAAGTTGAATAATTCTTAATTAATGAAAATATAATCAACTAGTTCATTTTCAAATTGTTCTTTTTAAAAAGGAACATTGATATGGCAACAAAAAACGAAAGTTCGAAAGAAGGACTAAATAATAAAGGGAGGCCAAATAAGAAAAAAGATCTTATGTCCGTGATGGACAAAAAGGTTAAAAATCAAGATGCGTCAGGTGAAGCGGGTGTTGATCCTCAAATGGATCAATTAAATACAGCACCTGATCCGAATGACCATCCTAAGGAGCCTCAAAAAGTAAAGCATAAGCGAAAATAAAACTTAATCTCATGAAAAAGATCTTAATAATAATATTGATGATATCGTACCTCCTAATTATAGGGTGTAGAAATAACGATACGACAATTGATAATAATGATACGCCAATGGATAATAGAATGGATGATCCAATTGATACGGTTAACACCGATAGCACAAGGTTAGATAGTGTTATGGAAAATCAACCTGTAAATCCTATTGATTAATTTTTCATAAACCGACAGGAGTCATAGTTAAGGCTAGATAATAATCTTTTTTTTTTATATTTTAGGAAATCATAAAACCTAAAAACTATGCTTAAGACTTCACTAAAAATTATTATCCTAGCTTTTGCTTTTTCTTCCTGTGCCCAAGCACAGAAAGATTACCCTACTATGGGACAAGTAGAAATATTAGATCCCGCTATGGAAAAGATTGTTGATGCTGATGCTAAGGTTGAAAAATTGGCAGATGGCATGGTATGGGCTGAAGGTCCAGTATGGGTGGGAGATGGTGATTATTTATTGTATTCTGATACTAGACAAAATATTATTTATAAATGGTCAGAGAAAGACGGTCTTCAGCATTTTATAAAACCTGCAGGATTTGAAGGGCCAGGCGTGTATAGTGAAGAGGAAGGGACGAATGGGTTGTTGATCAATAAGGATGGTTTTCTCATTGCTTGTGACCATGGCAATAGAAGGATTGCGAAAATTGTTTTAAAATCTAAACAAAAGGAAACATTAGTAAATACTTGGGAGGGCAAAAAGTTCAATTCTCCTAATGACATCTGTCAACATCCTAATGGTGATTATTATTTCACCGATCCGCCTTATGGTTTACCTGGAAGAGAAAAGGATACTACTACGAAGGAAATTGCTGAAAATGGTGTTTATCGAGTAAATAGTCAAGGTGTGGCCAGTCAAGTCATTTCTAATTTAGCAAGACCAAACGGTATTGCGCTTTCTGTCGATGCAAAGAAATTGTATGTTGCCCTAAGTGATGGTAACAATCCATATATAATGGTTTATGATGTTAAAGAAGATGGTTCGGTTGGTGAAGGCAGTATTTTTTATGACTTTAAAAAGCAGTTTCCAGAAGAATCCTTAGCTGCAGACGGAATTAAGGTGGATGATGATGGTAATTTATATGCTGCTGCAGGAGATGGAGTTATTGTTATGAATTCTGATGGGAATACCATTGGAAGAATTAGATCAGGTGTCCATACAGCGAATTGTGCCTTTGGTGAAGATGGTTACTTATATATGACTGCCTCAAATCAATTGCTTAGAATTAAGCTGAGGTAATAATAATTATTTAAAACCTTGTGTCTCAGTATTTGTTGTTTATTTATCACATTAAAACTAAAGATAATGGAAGATCAAATACTAGATTTAGAGACTAAATATTGGCACGGCATGGCCAATCACGATTATGAAACAGTAAAAAACCTTACATATTTTCCTTGTACTACAGTTAGTAAGCAGGGTGTTAAGAGTATCGATGAGCCTACTTTCAAGCAAATGTTTGAACAGGGTGAGGGTATGAAAATGTCAATTAAGGGAATAACTGAGGCGGTTATAGAGATGTTTAGCAAAAGTTTTGCTACAATAGGATATATCGTCGAGATAGAAACAGATAATAATGGGGAGAAAACTTCGAGTAAATGTGCTTGTAGTTCAGCTTGGATTCAAGAGAATGGAGTTTGGAAATGTCAATTGCATTCAGAATCTGATTTGAAATAGTTCAGAACCTCATTTTTTCCTTAAAATCGATATAAAACATTAAAATTTTTACGGTTAACCGTATTAATTAATAAATTAATTGAGATATATTTGCAGCTTAACCAAACAAATTAATTATTAACATATAATTTAATATATGCTCAACAAGTGTTTTTATTGTGGATATAGGGCTTTGAGTAAAAAGCAATTAGGAGAAAGAGATTGTCCAAAAAAACCAAAACTATTATCACTTTTTTTCAGAAAGTGCACCAAAGGAATATTTTAAAAAGAAACAAGCCACGCAAGTGGCTTTTTTCTTTTTAAATTTCTTCAATGAGAAGCAGAAGCTTTATTCCATATACAATAAAGGATGTTTGTTACCTATGGCAGATTTAGCATTATACAAATGATAGATATACCATTTTCTCACCAATTTATTCGATCTTTTTTGTTCTAAGGTTTTATGTAGTTTAACTTCTTCGAATAGGTCTGAAAATAATAAAGATGGATCTTGAAACATATTTGAAGCTACTATAAAATATACATTCTCCTTAGGTTTTATTTCAGGAATTGCCAAATTCATCCATGCAAATTTATGAATGTCATTTAACCGACCTACAGCAATCATTCGCATTTGCAGAGGTCTAGATAGATAAAAATAAAAATGCCCTGCCGGATACCAATTATTAATAATCAGTGCATCAGATTCTTTCATTTTTCCATTTTTAATATCAATATTTCGCAACTGTGAAAATTGCTTTTCAAGATCCTTCCAACCTGTCATATCCAATGTGACATCTCCTTTTCCGATTTCATTTATATTAGCTTTGACAAAAAGATTTCCAGGATACCATTTTATGGTTGCAAATGCTGATACCATGATTAGCAACACAAAACTCAGTTGAAAATTTAAGAGCCTTCTGATTCGGATAATATTGTCATGGTCCAGTTTCCTATCAATCCAGCATGCAGCGATTAACATCATTGCAAAGAAACCTGCACCACTCCAATGAGGTAAAGTTTGTCGGAACATAGACAAAGATGAAGTAACCAAAATAATGGGGAGTGAGCAGAATAATAATAACCATATTATCTTAGTTGGAACATCGAAAATTTTAAATCTATTTTTTACCAAACTGATAAAGACAATTATATATAGATATATTAAGAATGGATTATTATAAAAGATTTGCCCAAAGGATGTTTGAGCAAAAAAATCCCAGCGAATTCCTGATTCCAGAATGCCAACTCTCTGGCTGTGGAATTTCCAGGTTATATAATCATACTCCTCATTCCAAAATAAAATTGGTAAGAAACAAACTGCAGTCAGGATTAATCCTAGATAAAGTTCTTTATTTTTGAGTATTTCTCTCTGAAATATTAATATATAACTAAGAAATCCCAACCATAGAAAAATAGAGTGTACTTTACTCAAACATCCTAATCCAACCCATAATCCCAATAAAATCAGATGATTGTCTTTTAATATTCTATCCTCTGATTTTACGATTACAATCATACTTCCGAGTGCTGCTAACCAAAATGTATTGGCAATAGAATCTGGGAGTATAAACAAGCCTGAGATTATGCTGGAAATTAATGAGGCAGCGTATAAAATCGCTGCTATTAATCCTGTTCTTTCGTTTAATAGGTAGCCAGCTATTTTTGCTATGAGCCATGTATTGATGGCTGCAAGAAAAATAGCACCTAGCCGCATTGAAAATTCATTAACCCAATTCAAGTTTAATGTGAAGAACCTAATCAATAATCCTATGAGAGGAGGGTGGTCAAAGTGGTTCCAATCCAACTGCACTGCGTAGGTAAAATAATAGACTTCATCATTTCCCAGCTCGATATTAAATGCAAAAATGCAACGGATCAATGTAGATATAATGATTAACCATCGCAGTTTAATCTTATACTCACTAGACATTACCGAAAGTATACAAAAGGTTTGCTAAGAAATTCCAACCAAAAGTCATAAGTATAGCCAGAAACTTACTGGAATAAAATTTCATATTAAATTTTTCGTGGAGGATATAAAGGAATACTGTATTCAGGAGCAAACCAATGATACTAACTGTCGCAAAATGGTAAAACTGTTCAATAACATTTGGGTTCTTACTATTGAATGTCCAAATCCGGTTTAATATGTAATTATTGCATACCGCTATAATAAACCCGATGGTGTTTGCTACGAATTTCTCGATATCAATTTTTTCTTTTAAAAACCATGTTATAATAAAGTCAATTACCATTCCAAGCAAGCCCACGGCAGCAAATCTTACTGCAAGGGTTAATAAAGTAATCATATTTTATATTTTAAAATTTGTAGGAAATTGAATAATTACGAATTTATTAATGGAATAATAATGTACGATCAACGCATAAAAGCTTGCAAATCCAAATCCGAGCATACAGCCGAACCATACATCATCCCAATAATGTTGCCCTAAATACACTCTAGAATATGCAGTCAAACAGGCAAAGAAAAGTGCTATGATTCCTAAGGTTTTGTTTTTAGAGAAGACTGCGATTGTAGCTGCCAATGCGAATGCTGAGGTAGTATGTCCAGAAGGAAATGCATTATGGTGTGCCATTGGCATCCAAGATAGCGCGTGAAAGGAAGGGTCATCTTGCAAATGAAAGCCTGGTCTGTAGGCTTGGAATGTTCTTTTTAACAAAGAACAAATAATTCCTGATCCAATATATGTAGTTGCAATGGCAAGGGCCAACTTTCTGTACCACATGAAAAAACAGATAAACCCTAATGCCAATACAAATAGACCATCCCCAAACTGTGTGATTACAGTAAAAAAGTAATCGAAAAATAAGGAATGATTGGAATTTGTTAATTGGAAGGCTTCTTGCTTCGGCACGTAAAAAATAAATCCGCTCAGCACAATATACCAAGCTAGAAAACAGACAAAAAACAGTCTGTTTTCATAATAGAGTTTTCGAAAGTGTTTCATTAAGTTAATAATTAAAAAAAACGTACTGGGTTAAAATTAGTCTTCCCTTATTATGCTAATGTTAGGATATTGGTTAAAGGCTGTTAAGTGTTTGTTATTAAATGTTTAACTGCTCAAAAATTGAATAAAGTTTCTCCTTGTGATTGATAAAATCGTTATATTTCATTATGTCAACACGGAAAACAATAGCCATAGATATGGATGGCGTCTTAGCTAATAACATGGCTCATTACTTGGATTATCATTTTAAAGAAACAGGTATTCGAATCTTGGAAAAAGAAATTCAAGGGAAGCCGGAGGAAAGGTGTTTTGAGGATCCAGACGCAGTTTATCGATATCTTAAAATGCCGGATTTCTTTCGAACACTACCGATTAACCCAGATGCTCAAGAAGTGGTTAAAAAGTTGAATGATCATTTTAACGTATTTATAGTTTCTGCTGCGATGGAATTTCCATGGAGCTTAGTTGAGAAATATGAATGGCTTGGCGAACATTTCCCTTTTATTACTTGGCATCAAATCGTTTTTTGCGGTAATAAAGGAATTATAAAAGCTGATTATATGATTGATGATCATATTTATAATTTGAGGTCATTTTCAGGTACTGGATTAATTTTCGATTGTTATCATAATATAAATGAAACAGGTTTTGAAAGATTAGTGGGTTGGAAAGCTGTAGAGGAATATTTCTTTGGGAAAGAAGGTTAATGAAATAAAAAAAGCAACCGTGAAGGTTGCTTTTAATCAATCATTTTAAAAAATAAATCTATTAAGACACAGGTACTTCCTGTGGGTATTTTATTTTTGATGGATCTTTTTGAAGAATAACGGTCAATACACCATCTTCAAAACTGGCATGAACATTTTCAATTATTATTTCATCTTGCAAATGGAAAGCTCTTTCAAAAGCACCTAATTGCTGTTCTTGATATATATATTTGATGCCGGGTTCTGGTTCCGTTTCTTTCCCCTTTATTGTCAAAATATTATCCGTAATATTTACCTGAAATTGATCTTTTTCTCTACCTGCAGCATATACTTGTACTTGATAAAATTCATCATTTTCAGCTATGTTAACAGGAATATTAGCTGAGTTTCCATTTCCAAATGGGCTTCCTTCGCTGAAAAAGCGATCAAATTTTCTTTTAAAATTTCCTCTGCATGAGTGTGCATATTCTCTTGAACTTTGGTTATAGTTTTCTCTTTTAAACATTTTCTTAAATTTTTGAATTAATAAATAGGGATAATTGTTGCTTTAGTTGATCTATTAGCATAATGAACAGGTACGATTGCTTGATTCGTTTGAGGCAAGTAATACCTTTGAGATCTATCAAAATGATGCGAGAATCTTTCTCTCATTCTATTTCTTTTGATTTTTGCATAGATCAAAGATCCGACTGAGAATAGAATGGTTGCTAAAAGGAGAATTTTAAAAATTGCACCAATGATCAAGCTAATTATTCCGACCACTGCAGTTACTACAAGTAGTCTAGGGATTATAAATTGAATTTTGTTTTTCATTATATTTTATTTTTAATGTTTTAAGGCCTTTGATGTAGTAGACGAGTCAACTCATCCTTTTACTTTAAAATATTTTAAAAAAAATAAAATATCATTTCAGCTTTTAAAATCCGCACTTATTATCAAACCTACGTTTCCATTCTTCACGGAGTCGATCTTTTTGTTCTTCTGTAATATCCTCTCCGGTTATATCAGTTCTTTTAAACCTTTGACGGAATCCAGCGCCTGGCTTTCCAAAACCTCTACCGAATAATATCTTAGACAGTATGAATAGGCCAAATGCCTGCCAATAACTAATTGCTTTCAATCCAAAAATATCTGTCATCAGTTCATTCCATAAAAATTGGAGTAAGGCAATTACCAAAAAGAAGATAATGACCATTGCCAATCCAATAAAGATCTTTTTACCTTTTCTTTTATTACTCATTTCTTTGTTCATTTTTATGTTTTTAATATTTTAATTCATCATATAAGCCTCTAAGCTTGAGCCGTAAGTGCTTTACGGCGTAGCTTTTTCTGCTAATGATAGTTTTAATGTTTTCATTTTCCATATTTGCAATTTCTTGCAAAGTCATTTCCTCAATTTCATTGAGTATGAAGACCTTCCTTTGTTTTTCAGGAAGTTCATTTAGAGCCTTCATCAATTCGTCCCAAAAAATATCCTTAAACATTTTGAGTTCAGGATGGTCAGCTTCATCGGCTACCAATAGGTGCGCGATAGGGAAGGAGTCCTCATTTCCAGCTTCTGTAAGCTCATCGAGAGATTCATTTTTCTTTTTTCTATAACTATCAGTGATTTTATTTCGAGTGACGGAGTATAACCATGCACCTGCATTGCCTAAGTCATCAATATTGGTAACTCGCGAAAATTGATACCAAACCTCCTGGAGAATATCCTCTGCATCGGCAGTTTTTTGTACCCTCGCTTTCACAAAGCGCAGCAACTGTCCGCCATAGGTCTTTACAACCTCTGCGAATGATTTGGCATTTTTTTCCGACATATTTTCTAGCTGTGCCTCGTCCATAATGACGTAGACGTATGATACTAGATTTTACTTTAAAAAAATGTGATTATTTTCTAATAATCACATGATAAAGTTAATTTTTCTTTTTGCTAAGTTTCAGAATTATTTGATTTCCAAAAGTTGAGTTGTGGTTATGGTTTCATTATCTAAAAATTCCAATTCTATTGGGAATTTCCCTTTCCTTGAAACGCTAGGTGCCATGAATTTAATTTCAGTTTCAGAGATAGAGAGTAATTTACAATCATTTCCTGCATAATAAATTCTAACGGAAAATAGATTTTTAAATCCTTTTCCTTTGAGCGTTACTACATCACCTTGATAAACAATGGAAGGAGAGACGCTTTCTACTACAGACTTGTTTATTTCAATAGGTATTCCTGGATTGGGAAATTTATATCCTGCTGGTTCTTGGTATAGGCCTATTGTTAGGAGGTTTTTTCCAAATTTTCCATGCGGTAAAGTGAATTTTAACTTTCCATTTGTGGCTTTTACATGCATTAATTCATAATCAGATACTTTGGCTATGTATTCATGTCCGTCAATAAAATTTCCCGACATCTCTATGATGTCTCCATAATAATATGGTTTTTGATTTATGATTTTTTCAGCAATAGGTTTTATTTCAATTTGGTTGTTTAGTTTTATTGGTGGGTATAAATCTGATACAATTTGCACCTCATAATTTCCTAATTTTAAGCTTGGAAGATAATATCCAGCGTCAGGTTCATAACTGTAATAAGAATAAGCAGCTGTACTGTCACCAATTTTAATGATATAAGGGTCTTCGCCATAATATTTAGTTAGTACAGACTTATTTATTGTAAAGAAATATCCTGGGTGTGGTAGAGTTTGTTTAAATGTGATTTCTGAACTCACAGGTGGAATTAACTCCAATTTTTTATTTGAGAAAATAGTATCCTTTCCATTAAAATAGCCTAACCTCAATTTTTGTCCGTTGTTTTTAATGCCTTTTAATGTTATTATGTTAGGATTGTCGTAGCCCAATTCCAATCTATTATTGCCAACTACCACAAAGAAATTGCTGAAATAATCAATTCCATAAGATCTAATCTTTAAACCTTCTCCATAATATATAGGTTTATCTACATCAAATTCAATCTTTCCCAATAAATTGATACTTACTAAAGATGAAGTATTTATGTCATTTTGGTTTTGAAATTTGCCAATAATTAGGTTAACTCTATCGCCGTGTTTTCCTAGATTATAGGGGATTTTGAGTTGTAATTTACTAGGTTCAACATTAATAATTTCAATCTGCATTGGATTATAAATCTTATTAGCAATTACTATGTCATCTTGGCTGATCTGTTTGAAGTTTCCTGTTAGTGTCAGTGTATCTCCTAAGGAAATTGGAATAATATCTTTTTGGTCTACCCAAAAATCTTTAACTCTAAATGAGACTGTATTTCCCATATATTCAAACCTTTCAGTGATAAGATAGAACCTGTAGTTAAGGATTTGGTTTAACCCAAAATTTTTGTCTGGTTTATAATCATATTGAATTAACCCTGCCTTAGGATTTGAACCTAAAGAGATTTTCTTACCATTGGTAGAAGATTGCTCAAATACAATGAAACCATAGTCTATAATTTTTTCATCATTGAGATACCCGATTTCGGCATTTAGAGTAGCAACAGTGGCAATAACGTTTCCTGCAGGGAGTGTATTTATGGTTATGGGTTTTACATCGGGTTTAATTTCTTCTTTTTTAGAACATGACCCTAAAAGAAATATAAGTAGAATTAAAAATGCCCTATTAAAATTATTTAAATGGTTAGAAGTTTTCATGTTACAAAATTTCAATAGTTTTAGATGTGCTAATTTCACTTTCGGCAGTTCTATCAAATATTAATTTAATTGGATATTTCCCTGGATTCATCCAATATGGTATTTGAATTTGTATTTCATCAAAGGATCTTTTAGAAATGAAAATAGAATAATCCCCTAGATTTATATAGTTTACCCCGTTAAGACCTTTACCTTTTAAGGTTAGAATTTCACCAATTTTAATAATGTGTTTGCTTAAGGTTGTAATAACTGGTTGAAGAAGTTTGAATTTCATTGGGATAATAAGTTCTTCGCTACCATATAATGTACTAGCGCCAAAGTTGACGGTATATGTTCCAGAAGGTAAATTCTCAAAATTTATAATAACTTCCTTATCAGAGATTGCTTCATTTCCGAAAGAATTTAAGTAATCTAAAGTTCCTAAAAAATATCTGTCGCCTTTTATAAATGATCCAGTAAACAATATTGGTTCATAAGGATAGACCTCTGTTTTAGATATTGAGCTCACATTAAAAGGAACGACTTTTACTTTATTTGGGAGTTTCACATCAAAAAGTGCTGATGAAAAAATAATATCATATTCGCCCAAAGGTAAATTTCCAATTTCTAAGAAAAATCCAGTGTTAGAAACTTTGACGTCATTATATTCATTGTTTCCAATTTTAATCTTTGCGATTTTTTCACCAAAGAATTTATAATAGTCGAATTCCTGAATCCAAAAGTATTGATAAGGGTGTACGATATACTTATCAATTTTTAGTTGGTCTGGTGTTGGCTTTTTTAATTGAAGTTTTTTCGGCAATTCAATTGTTTCTAAACCATTATTATAAGACCAAGTGTATTCTGCCTGTTTAACTAGATCAAAGTCAGTCATTTTCATTCCACTTGTATAGGGGAGTGTTTTTCCTTCAATAGTGATTTTTAGGTCATGGTTGTTTTCTATAGGTAAAGCATAACCAGTAATTGGAATATCATCAGTAATATAAATTTCATTGACCTTTGGTGTATCGATATTTGCTAAAATTTTCAAGGTTGAAAAAAACCTTGATTTATGATTTTCTCCATTCTTGGATTGGGTATTTAGGAGAATTTCATATTCTTTACCATGGTAAACATTTAGTTTGGGAGCTGTGATTTTGATGCTTTTAGCATCTTTTGCCACTTCAAATGGTAGTGTAACTGTATGTGGGACGTTGTAATAATCTTGTGAGGTTAACGTAAGGTAGAAGTCTTTTGACATTTGGCTAAAATCTCCTTGAAGAGTAAAGGACTTTCCAGCCGGAACAACAGAAATATGATCATTGTTGATTTTAATTAAATCAACAGAGAAATGTTTTAATTCTCCTTTATAGTATCCTTTTGCAGTCTTAATATAAGGAGCGTAGGCATACTCTCTATTTACTTCAAATATGTTTGGCGAAGTATATGTTAATTCAAACAAACCCTCTTTAATTTCCTTATTTTTCAAGGAGATTTCTTTAGGATTTTCAGGACTTTGGCTGATATCATATAATACAAACCCAATATCTAGAATTTGTTCATTATTGATATTTTTAATTTCACCTGTCATTTTTATTTGGTTAGGCGAAATAATAGTTATAGTTCCAGTTTCAAGAGCAATGGCCGGTTCTAAATTGGGGTCAATAATAGTTGTTTTCTGGCAGCCTAGGAATATTAAAAATAGCAAGCAGGCTAGAAAAATATTAGTTTTCTGAGGGGGATTATAGGTATTCAAAATAATTATCGCTTTGGTAAAAGTTATGGACAGATGAAATGCTGATTTTCATTTTTCCCTTACCAGGTAACCTTGGAATTGAAAAAGAAATCTTATGGTTATTTATTTTTATTGGTGTTATTTTGGTGTCACCTAGCAATATTGCTGGAACGCATCCTATTCCTTTGCCTTCAATAGTTAATACATCTCCAGTTGTTCCCGATGTAGGGTAGAACTTGTCTATAGTATAACCAAGAGATTTATATGGGATTGCGATTGCATTGGATTTTAACTCTTTATAATATTCGTCACTTGAAATGAATTTAAATGCTGTAACGCCTTCAAAGCCTGAAATGACTTCCAGTTTTATCTCATTTTCTCCCCCAACAGCTGAATTAATAAGGCCGTTGTTTTGATTTATTACAAAATATTCTAATCCCTTAATAAAATTCCCTTTTAATTGGATAGTATCCCCAATATAAGTGGAATATGGTCCTTTGGTACTTATTTTGAGCTTTTCAACTTTGATTTTATTTTTATGGTTATAAAAGTGAAATTGATTGTAAACGGTTAAATCATATTCACCTTCGGGAAGATCCCCTACATGAATTCCTAGAAGATTTTCTCGATAATCGAACCTAGCTTCAACTTCTTCATTTCCAAGTTTTGCACTCACATATGCCCAAAAGAAATGATGTAATTGCTTTGCATTGAAATTGAGTAATGTATTGGGGTGCACCCTATCGATATGTGGAATAATTGGATCATCGCTTGATGGCTGAATCAAATTATAAGGTTCTGAAAAGTACACAGAATCTTTACCATTCATATAACCGATATTTAAGGTTTTCCCACCAAATTCTGGATGGTCTCTTAAGTATAAATTATTGTTATAAGGGATTTTCTTTCCGTTGATCAGGATAAATAAATTCTTAATCCCATAATATGAGTCTGCTATATTTTCGACTTTAAATTTTAAAGGGGTTAAAAAATCGTGGTACGCTCTTTCAAAAACAACTTTTGCCAAATATGTGATTTGAACTAAATCCTGAACATAACTTTTTGGGTTTTCATTTTTTCTAACTAAGCTAATCTGTATTTCATCGAAATTGCTGACTTCAGGACCTGCACCAATCACAAAGGAAAGCACTTTTTTATCTGCACTTAAGGTGAATGGTAGACTGAACAATTCGAAAGCTCCTCTTACTCTGATTCGAAATTTATCTCCAAGGTTTTCAAAATTTCCATTTACATGAATCGTATCCCTGCCGTAAGAGAATCTGTTTTCATTAGGAATTATGCTTAAACTATTTAAAGCAAACTCATGTAAATTGCCTTTAATAAAATTCTTTTCAGTTCTTACGTAAAAATAAAAGGTATAATAAACATTTGGATCAAAAGATTTTGGAGATTTAAAAGTTGTTGAAATTTCTCCAACTTGATTAGTTTTTCCTAAGCTAATATTTATTTCAGAAGAACTATTTGCTTCTGTGCCAGCCTCTTGAATTATAAATCCATGATCTAATACTGTTTCATTACCTGCGATCTTTATTTGTCCCGTTAACTTTACTTGATTACTGGTAATATCTGAGAAACCCAAGGTATTAATTTGATACTCTTGAACTTGCTCAACATCAGGTTTTGCTGAATCGGATTTCGAGCAATTCGAATTAAATAAAATCACGATAATGCTTGAGCAAAATAATAATGTCTTCTTTATGATATTTGTTGTGGTAGCCATTTTCTTTAATTAATAAGTGATTTCAAAAAATTGATCAACCGTATACCATTTGTTGAGATAAAGAACTGCGATTTTATATTTGCCCGGTAAGATTGTGCCATAAAGCGAGATTTCTGTCCAGCCTTTTCCTCCATTGTAAGAAGGCATCCATTTTCCATTGAAAAATATTTGAGCTCTACCTATTCCTTCACCGTATAATCTTATGGGTGTTCGTATCGTACCTTTTGATGGGCTAAAGTGAGTATATGTTAATTGGCTGAATTCAGTTTCGTAGTTTACATCGACCAAAGTTTCTTTATCGAGGGTTTCATCATAATAGCCTATTTTTTGGATTTTTATTTTTGATGCTATTGAATGGTCGAGCAGGACTTGTATCTTACCAGAAGCTGCTGGTTGACTGTCAGATCTACCAATATTACTATAAACCCGGTAAGATCTTCCATTCATAAAATTCCCTGTTATGGTCAGCATCTCACCATCATGAATTACACTCGGAGAAAAAGAGGTAATCTGCAATTTTTTTACTGTGATCTTATCGGCGCTAGTATAATTAAAATGATTGTTAACAAATTTTACAGGATAAGAACCTTCTTCAACATCACCTATAGTTAGTCTGTCACTTCCATTCCAGGTCGTGTAAATAGAGGCTTCTTTCCCACCCAATGTTATGTTAGATGCTAAAAAGTCCATTTTTCTTCCAAGTTCATATGCATTCACTGAAAGGGTTACATTTGGATGGGCATAAGTTTCCCTAAAATAGTAGTCACTCGAGATAGGAGGGATTAAGGTCAATGGTTTTGGAAAATAAACAGTGTCTGCTCCGTTATAATATCCGAATTTAAAGGTGTTTCCCTTTTGTCCACGAATTAGGTCTTCGACATCAGATTGAAAATTTGTTTTATAACTAAATGCTTTATTTCCTACAAGAATTGATAAAGGTTTTTTTGAATCGAATTTGAATCCTGCAGCAGAGAAAGTAATCCGATCTCTCAAATAAAAATCATAGTTGCTTAATGGATCTATTTTGGAAACAACATTAACTCGACCTAAATAAATAGGCATTGATAAATTATTCGATAATGTAAAATATGGTTCATCTCCATGTCCATATCGATCAATAATTCTAAAGTTTAGAGATTTCTTGTCAGCACTTATTTGTAGGTAGAAATTATCCGTAATAGAAGAATTTTCACCGTGCCCAGTAATATAATAAGTACTATCAATTTTTGAAAAATCTCCTTTAATCGTTATAATTTCACCTTGTTGAACATTCCGTTCTTCGATAGGAGTTAGCGTGATTGGTACATACGGAAACTTGACAGCCTCTGAAAGATATTTGTTTTTGTCGGTGATGACATAGTATTTAACTTCATAGTTAATCCCTGCTTTGTCAAGCTTATTGACCATCAAGAAATTATTTCCTGTTTGGGATTTTGCTGGTATTTTTAGATCTATGGTAGAACTATTTCCAAAACCAGAAGCTTCTTGGATTAGAAACCCATGCTCTTTGATTGATTCATCATTTAAATGAAGAATTCTGCCAATAAATTTTACACCAGCAGAACCGTGGTTCTCAGGGATTAATACTTCTAATTTAATTGGTTTGGAAACAGCCTCTTTTTTAGGGGCAGGGTCCGAATCCTTATTGCAGCTCATAATGAGCCCAATCAATAGGATCAGATAATAAATTTTTTTCATACTTCGGTTAATAGAAGTAAAAGTATATAATAGTTTGGATATTATATTAAAATTTCAAATAAAGATTTTTCGATATTATAAAATAATAAAGCTTAAATTTTGATTATGGAAAATTTCAGGTTAATCAGTTCAATTTTACCCTCATTTTTTATGCTGGGAACATCAGTTTAACCGTTGTACCTTCATTAAGTTTGCTTTTAATAGATATATCTATACCCAATTTATCAGATATTCTTTTTACAATCGACATACCAATACCAGAACCTTCATATCCTGAAGAATTGGACATCCTTTTAAACATTTCATAGATGGATGCAAGCTCATCTTCTTCCATGCCAATTCCATTGTCGCTGATGGTATAAATAATTCCATTATCAGTGCGGAATGAATCTATTATCACCTTGGCGGATGTTGCTTTTGATGAATACTTTATGGCATTTCCAATAATATTCAGGAAAAGTTGGTATAACAAGGTTTTTTCACCTTGAACAGGGAGCAGGTGGTTTACAATTACTTCTACATTATTTGAGCCAAACCGATGTTTGCTCATTTCTATAATTTCATCGACAAAATTTTCAGTCTCAACTATTTCTTTTTCAAAATTGAAAGAACTTGCTTTTGAGAATTGGTGGATCTTATCTAACATATTTAAAATAATATGAACAGAATCCAAAATATTAGAACTCATTTTCTTCAAAAGCTCCGGCTTCACATCTTGTCGGTACTGAAGAAATTCAGTCGAGACTTTTATGGCAGAAAGTGGATTTTTGAGGTCATGACTTATGGTATATGCATAGGTATCCAAAGCATTGTTCATTTCAATGAGTTGAGTATTCAAAGAATCGATTTCTGCTGCCTTGTTTAACATAGAGTCTCTTAAAAGTTCCCTGATTCTAGTGATAAAGTGCATTTGTTTAGAGCTCCATTTTTTTGAAGTTCCCTTTACTTGCTCACGCCAAACATTAAATGAAGTGCGGGGAGAAGGTTTTACAACTCCTGTTAATTTGTCTTCTTCATAATATTTTTCAGGTTTTCCAGCCCATTCTCTGTCAAGAAGAATTTCTTTTCTAAACCAGATTATAAAAAAATCCTTTTTACTATCTATTTCTGCAAATGATAGTCCGGCAATTGATCTCCCAAAATCTTCATAGAGTTGAAGGTGATTTGAAAGAGCATTAGTGCTGTATATATGGTCTTTGGCTAATTCAGTCAATTTTGGTAATTGCGATCTCAAAGATTCCTTTTCAGGATGTATACCTTCTAAAAAAATAGAATCTTCAAACCCAATGGCTATACCATCTGCTTCTAACATATGAAGCAAAGTTTTTGAAAAATCCTTTAGTTCATGAAAAATATTGGATTTCAGCAATACTTTTTCTTTTAAAAGGAGTTCTAATTCTTGAACTTCTTCGAGATAAGCCATTCTTTCGATATCTTCCAATTGCTGGAATTTATTGGCTGCAAAATTTGTAGCCATCAAAGAAAAGTTTCTGATACTTAAATCGATATGTTTTGGTTTTTCATGCTGACAGCATACCAAACCCCAAAGTTCACCTTTTATAATAATCGAAAAACTTATGCTGGATCGAAAGCCTGCATTTTTAAGATATTGCAGGTGAATGGGTGACAATCTTCTAATGGATATTTCCTGGAGATTAGCTTCTTGGTTGTCAAGAGTTACAACTGTAGAGCCTTCTGAGTCGGTATCTGCTATAAATCTGCAATGTTTTGTTTTATAAAGTTCCCTAGCTTGTTTTGGGATGTCAAATTCAGGATAATTTAAACCTAAATAAGAATCTAAGTTTGGTCTGTTCAATGTTTCTGCAATAACAATTCCACTGCTGTCTTCATTGAATTGATAGATCATAACTCTATCTACTTCTAAATTCTGAGATAGTATTTCTGATAATACTTTCCAAACATCTTGTTCTGCATTTTGCAGTCCAATCAATTTGTTGTTGATTATATTGGTTTTGCTACTGTCATTATTTATGCATTTTTCAAATTCAAGATAAATGGTATCTGTAGAATAAGATATACTTAAGTAAAAAGGCTGCTCCTCAATTTCTAATAACTTTGTAATCCTTTTGAAATCATTGCTGCCTTTGAACTCTTCGATAGCATTTTTTATAAAATCCTTTTCTTGAAAATTGCCAAAAAATGTTTCCGAAATTAACTTCCCAATTAGTGTTTGGGGAGTATGGTTTGGTAAATAATTAGTTATGTTATCACTAACAGCTTCTATTATGCCTGCTTGATTTAAGAAGATGATAAATCCCAAATCTTGAATCTTACCAAGAAATTGGATCTTTTCGTCCTCACATTTTATCTTTTCCATTTTTGTTGTTCTGTTAGTGCATTGAAAATATTTTTAAAACGGCTTAAAAATTTTCAAATTCATGCAAAGTAAGAAGAATATTTTTAATAAAGCTGTTAAAACATATTTACAATTAGTATTATTTCAATGACAAATTTTTCTTAATAATTTTTTAACGATTTAAATTGATTTAAACATTGATTTATAGGAATTCAATGACTCTTGCTGAACAAAAAAAAATAAAAACTGTTCTAGAATAAACAATAGTATGAAATATTCAAAATACATTAAAATAGCATTAGGATCGATGATCCTATTGTCTCCATTTATTTTCCAGGCTTGTAAGTCTGTTAAAGTTCCTTCAGGAGTAAAGGTTGTTGACAATTTCGATATCAAATCTTATGCTGGTAAATGGTATGAAATCGCAAGGTTTGATTTCAAACATGAAAAAGACATGGATCAAGTGACCGCAGAATACACTTTAAATGAGGATGGTTCTGTGAATGTATTGAACCGTGGTTTTGATACAGTTAAATCGGAATGGAAAGAATCTGAAGGGAAGGCAAAATTTATTGGTGACGAAAATAAGGGAGCTTTAAAAGTATCCTTTTTCGGACCATTTTATTCGGGATATAATGTTGTTGCGATGGATCCAGCCTATGAGAATGTTCTTGTTTTTGGTGAAAACACAGATTATATCTGGATGCTTTCTAGAAATAAGACAATGCCAGAATCTGTGAAAGAGAAATTCATGAAAATTGCTAAAGATGCTGGGTATGATTTAAATAGGTTAGTGTGGACGAAACAATAGTTCTGTAATTAAATCGAAAATTTAAAAGCCAGAAAGGATTTCCTTTCTGGCTTTAATTTTTGATGATTTAGAGTTTTAATTCTCCTTCTTCACCAATATCTTCGTTACTTCCTGTAATAGCATTTTTCAACATGCCAAATAAAGTGGCAATTTTATTTGAACCGGAGTCCCAATAATGAGCTTCATCCGGAATTACCTTTAATAATTTAATATTTGGATCTTCTTTTCCTTTTTCAAACCAACCTTCCATCATCTTACTCCAATATCTATCAATTCTTGCTTGATCTCTACTTAGTGTTGCAGTACCATTAATGCTTAAAAAGGTATAGTTTTTAGGATCGGCATAAAAGACTGAAATTTTATCATTCTTTTCTAGGTTTTTGTGTGTTTCACTTTCTGCAGAACAGATATACCATATATTCCCATCTTCATCCACTTCTTGTCTGCTCATAGGGACACCATGAGGGTAAGAAGAATGTGGAGTGAAAGTGCAAATTGTCCCGATGTCAATTTGATCAACAATGGATTTTAATTTGTCATGAGCTTCTTGATCTCTAATTATTTTCTCTGCCATAATATGTTCTTTTTAGTTCAACACTTAAAAGTTCACAATTGTTTAGTTAAAAATTGTCAGAACATTTATTCAATTTTTTTGTTCAAGAAATGAAAGCATACTCCATGCTATTTAAATTAAAAAGGATAATTAAAAACCATAAAATTCACGCTATGAAAAAAGGAAAAAAACCTTATGCACCCCATATTGACAAGCATGTTGTCGATAATATGAACAAGGTAATGACCACCAATGATGGAGTTCCTGTTTATGATAACAACAACACGCTCAAAGTAGGTGACCGAGGTCCATCATTACAGCAGGATCAAATATTCTTTGACAAGTTAATGCATTTTGATAGGGAGAGAATTCCAGAACGTGTGGTTCATGCAAGAGGTTCAGGGGCTCATGGAGTTTTTGAGGCAACAGCTGATATTTCTGAATATACGACTGCTAATTTTCTAAAAAAGGGTACTAGCACCCCAGTTTTTGCTCGTTTTTCCACAGTTGCCGGTTTTAAAGGTTCAACAGATTTAGCCAGAGACGTTCGTGGATTTTCCGTGAAATTCTACACAGAAGAAGGTAACTATGATTTTGTAGGTAATAATATTCCTGTTTTCTTTATCCAGGATGCCATGAATTTCCCCGATGTTATCCATGCTGTTAAGCCTGAGCCTAACAATGAAATTCCTCAAGCTGCTTCAGCACATGATACTTTTTGGGACTTTATTTCTTTAATGCCAGAAGCTGCACATATGTCGCTCTGGGTGATGTCAGACCGCGCAATTCCTAGGAGCTTAAGAATGATGGAGGGTTTTGGCGTACATACCTTTAAATTTTTAAATGCTGAGGGAAAATCTACATTTGTTAAATTTCATTGGAAGCCAAGATTGGGGGTACACTCTGTAGCATGGAATGAAGCTCAGAAAATCTCAGGATTTGATGCTGACTTTCATAGAAGGGACTTATGGGAAGCGATTGAAAACGGTGAATTCCCACAATGGGATTTGGGGGTTCAATTAATTCCTGAAGAAGATGAAATGAAATTCTCTTTTGATATTCTAGACCCTACCAAAATTATCCCTGAAGAACTTGTTCCGGTTAAGATAATAGGAACAATGACGTTGAACCGTAATCCAGAGAATTTCTTCGCAGAAACAGAACAAGCTGCATTCGATCCAGGTAGAGTAGTACCGGGTATTGATTTTTCTGATGACCCACTACTTCAAGGGAGAATATTCTCATACATGGATACACAGAATTATAGATTAGGTGGTCCAAATTTCCATGAATTACCTATCAATAGGCCGATAAATGGCAAACACAATAATCAAAAAGATGGGTTTGCAAGAATGGATATCTTGAAGGGCAATACTAGTTATTTTCCGAATAGCCAAGGAAATGGTTGTCCATTCCAAGCCATGTTGAAAGGGGAGACAGGCTATCAAACAGGGAAACAACAGGTTGATGGTAAAAAAGTGAGAGCAAGGTCAAGTTCATTTGCAGATCACTTTACTCAAGCTAGATTATTTTTTAATTCTTTAAGTCCTGAGGAGCAAAACCATGTAATCAATGCTTTTAGTTTTGAGCTTTCGAAAGTTAATAATGAAGACATTAGAAAGCGTGAATTGGCAATATTAAATCAAGTTGATCCAAAATTGGCAAAAGCTATTGGGAAAAACTTAGGATTGACACCAATGAAATCTCTAGATCCGCTTACTTTACAATTCGCAAGGCAAAATCACCCAAATTATCCAATAAAGCCTAATAAACCCGAGATCGAAAAGTCTGAATTCTTGAGTATGAAGGTTAAAGGTGATGAGGGTAATATTCGTAGCCGGAAAATTGCATTTTTGGTGGATGATGGTGTTAGTAAAGCATCAGTAGATAGAATGAAAAAAAGACTTGAGAAAGATGGTGCTATGGCAATGCTGATTTCTTCGCATGTAGGTAATTTGAAATATAAGGAAGGTGGCGAAGAACCAATACAGCATAGTTATCTGACCGATGTTTCGGTTTGTTTTGATGGATTTTATACTCCTGATGGCGATTCTGTAGCCAAGTTGGCTCAAAATCCAGATTATCTTCAATTTATTAATGAAGGTTATCGTCACTGTAAAGCAATTGCATTTGCCAAAGGAGCAGAGCAATTAGCAGCAAAATCTTTTATAGAAAAAGATCAAGGTGTAATATTTGAGTCAGATCCAAATTGGACAGATGCATTTGTTAATGCACTTAAAAAACATAGGGTATGGGAAAGAGAAAATCCTAGAAAAGTCCCTTCATAATATAGCAAAAGAAGACCTAAGCAATTAGGTCTTCTATTTTATAGAATGATTTATGATTTTATCATTTTCTTGATTTCTTCAATATCATCAATTTCATGGGGTAATTTATCTTTCCGCCATCTTAAAATCCGAGGAAATCTCAAAGCTACACCAGATTTGTGTCTGTTACTCAATGCAATTCCTTCAAAAGCAATTTCGAAAACCAATTCTGGTTTTACAGTTCTAACGGGTCCAAATTTTTCCAAGGAATTAGCTCTTACAAACTTACTTACCTCAGCAATCTCAACATTGCTGAGTCCGGAGTAAGCTTTGGCAATAGTTACCAATTTATCACCATCTTTTACAGCAAAGGTATAGTCTGTATAATGGCCACTGCGTCTGCCGCTTCCACGTTGGGCATAAATCAATACAGCATCTATGGTCATGGGGTCGACTTTCCATTTCCACCAGTAACCTTTTTTGCGACCGACCTGATACTCCGAATCTTTAGCCTTAAGCATAAGACCTTCGGCGTTGATGGTTCCTGAATTTTCACGAATATCCTTTAATTCTTCCCAATCTTTGACCTTTATTTCTTTAGATATAATAAAATTGGGAGAATCAATAGATTGAAGAAGCTGTGACAATCTTTCCCTGCGTTGAGATAAGGGGAGATGACGGATATCTTCACGGTCGATTTCCAATAAATCAAATGCTATAAATTTAATGGGAACTTCTTCCATCAACTTTTTGCCGATGTTTTTACGGTTTAATCTTCTCTGCAATTGGTTAAAGTTCATTACTCCTAATTCATCATAAGGGACAATTTCCCCATCGATCACAAAATCTGCATTTAATGTGTCAAATTGATTCATTAATTCTGGGAATTGCTCATTGACCATTTCCTCGCCACGAGACCAAATAAAGGTTTCGTTTTCTCTGTGAATGATCTGACCACGGATTCCATCCCATTTATATTCAATTTGCCAATCGTCGGGTTTTCCAAGATTTTCAAGATCATCAGTTAATGGATTTGCCAAACAAAATGGAAAAGGAGCAGATAAATTGATGTTAATATGGTCACCTTTTATAAAATCCTCGAATTTCATTTTTTCAGGATACCAGTCAGACATGAGGCTATGGGCAACTAGGTTAGCATCTACCTTATAATATTTTGCAAATGCATTGATTAAGGATTTTGAAGATACACCTATCCTAAAACTACTTCCCAAAAGTTTATTGAATACAAATCGTTCAGTCTGATCTAAGTGATCCCAAGCGTCAATAATATATGATTTGACTTCATTCTCAGATTTAGTTGGCAATGAAATAATCTCGTTCATCCATTCATCCAACGATTTATCTATGGTTTTGGTTGCTGGAGGGATAATTAAAGATATTGTTTCGGCTAAATCTCCAACGGCAAGATAACTTTCTTGAAATAGCCAATCTGGAACTTCCGAAATCTGTGTTGCCCATTGGCGCATAAATGAAGTCTTAACTGATCTTCGGGGTCTTTTTCCTGTAAATAGACGTAAAAACCAATATTTATCAAGTTCGGTAGATTCTTCCAAAAAATCTTCAATAGCAATGATCTTACTTCCAGTTTTGTTAGTGCTATCCAATGCATTGATAAGTTTTGCCAATACCTTCATACCTATTCTTTAATTATTGTTTCATCAATTTCCTCATCGGAGCCAAACTCTGTTGTAATCTCAAACGCTTCGGTACCCATTTCATTCAAATACCTTGTGAATTCTGACTTAAATCCATGTGTCACAAATACTTTTTCTGCACTCGTTTCTTTTATTGCGGTAAGAAGTCCTTGCCAGTCTGCATGGTCACTTATTGCAAAACCAGCATCGGCCGATCGCCATCGTCTTGCACCTCGTACCTGCATCCATCCAGAACAAATAGCTGTATATGATTTTGGAATTCCTTTTAACATATTTGACCCAAATAGGGAGGGGGGCACAATAATTATAGAGTTTGATAGATCTTTAGGCTTATTCGAAAAATCTATGGTTTCGTAATCAGGTAAATAAATGCCAGAATCAATAAACGCTTTATTGATCCTTTCAATGGCATAATGGACATATATTTTCCCAACACCCTCTACAGCTTTCATAATTCTCTGCGCTTTTCCCAATGCATAACCAACTAATATTGAAGTAATTCCATTGCTCTGATTGTTTAATACCCAGTCAGAAAGATTCTGATTCATTTGTTCTACCGAAAGCCAATTGTAAATTGGTAAACCAAATGTACTTTCGGTTATAAATTCATGACAACGAACGGGCTCAAATGGTGTACTTATTCCATCTGCTTGTATCTTGTAATCACCAGAAGCTACGGTAATTTTGCCTTTATATTCCATTCTAACTTGCGCAGATCCAATAATATGTCCTGCGGGATGCAAAGACACTTTTACGCCATTCATTAAAATCTCCTGATTGTAATTCAATGTTTGGACCTTAATATCAGATCCTAGTCTTAATCTTAGAATTGGTTCTGTTAATGGATGGCATAGGTATTTTTTCATCCCAATTCTTGCATGATCAGAATGAGCATGAGTAATAATTGCATTATCTACAGGTAACCAAGGGTCAATGTAAAACTTACCTTGTGGACAATAAATACCTTCTCTTCTAAATTCTAACATGTAGCTAAGTCATTTGATATCAATAGAACAGGAATTTTTTCAAATTGTTCAGAACTTTTAAATGAAGGCATTGTTTTACTAATAAATTTAGTAAATTTGTTTTGGTTCACTAATATATTGAGCATATGTTTGGATTTAATGATAAATTGGAAATATTAGCTGATGCGGCAAAATATGATGTTAGTTGCAGTTCAAGTGGGGGAAAGCGAACTAATAATGGTGGGATAGGAGATGCCTCTGCAAGTGGCATTTGCCATACCTATACTGAAGATGGGAGATGTGTTTCACTATTAAAGATCTTAATGACCAATTATTGTATTTATGATTGTTCGTTTTGTGTGAGTCGAAGGAGCAATGATGTTCAGAGGGCAGCATTTTCTGTGAAAGAAGTAGTAGATCTTACAATGAACTTTTATAGAAGAAATTATATTGAGGGTTTGTTTTTGAGTTCAGGGATTTTTAAATCTGCGGATTATACGATGGAACGATTGATGTTGGTGGTTAAGAAACTTCGAACAGAAGAAAGGTTTAACGGCTATATCCACTTGAAAGCTATTCCTGGCGCTAGTGAAGCTTTATTAAAAGAAGCTGGATTATATGTGGATCGCATGAGTGTAAATCTTGAAATCCCGACGGAAGAAGGTTTGAAATTGGTTGCTCCTGAGAAAGACCATCAGACAGTAAAAGAGCCATTGGCAATCGTTCAAAATGAAATCAAAACCGTGCAGCGGGATAAAAAGATTTTCAAAAAAGTTCCTCATTTCGTTCCGGCAGGACAAAGTACGCAAATGGTTATTGGCGCAACACCAGAAAATGACCTTCAAGTAATGGAGACCGCTAATAAGTTCTATAAAGAATTTAACCTCAAACGGGTGTACTACTCAGGATATATTCCGATAAATGCAAATGACAGTTTATTGCCCAAAATTGGAACTGCTCCACCTTTAGTGCGAGAAAATAGACTTTATCAAGCTGATTGGTTATTGCGATTTTATGGATTTTCTTTGAATGAAATTTTAAACAACAGCCATCAACATTTAGAACTAGAAATTGATCCAAAACTTTCTTGGGCATTGAGAAATCCCCAATTCTTTCCAATTGATATCAATACTGCTGATTATAAATGGATCATTAGAATTCCTGGTATTGGAAGGCAATCTGCTAATAAAATTGTTCAAGCTAGGAAATATGGAAAACTTCGGGAACATCAGTTGAAGAAGATGGGAATAGCATTTAACCGAGCTAAATATTTTATGGTTTGTCAAGATACGGTTGTCAATACGGGATTTATATATCCAGATTCTGTAAAGAAAGCCATTTTGGAGCACAATCCTCAACCAAAGATTTTAACTTCAGCACCACAATTAAGCCTATTCTAATGAATTATTTGTTTGATGGAAGTTTCAATGGTTACTTATGTTGTGTATTTGAGGCATTTGAGAGAAAAGAGTTTTATGCTACACCGAAGGTTTTAACCATGTTAGAACCCAGTATATTTAATGATCAGAGAGAAATTTCAACCGACCTGAATAAATCTTCCCGAATTTTGAAAGGAATCGAAAAAATAATAGGAAAGAAGGACCTCAATATATTTTACCATAACTTTCTTGCCGATCAAAAAGAAGCATGGGAATTAGGTTTTAGGACTATCATTCGGTTATTTAAGGATGGTAAAATTGATATTCGGGACTACGGAAATCCCGAAATTTTGCAGATACATCAAACGATTAAGAAAGTAAGTCGAGAAAGGCACAGAATGAAAGCATTTGTGAGATTCGTCAAATCCTCAGACAATCTGTATACTGCTTTGATTGAGCCAGATTTTAATGTTTTACCTTTGGTTACTACTTTTTTTAAAAATCGGTTTTCTGATCAACAGTGGTTGATTTATGATATCCGCAGAAATTACGGGTATCATTATGATGGAAAGGAGATTCACGAAGTCAGTAATTCTGACAATCACGAAATTGAAAATCCATATGCTATAGAATTAGATCTTGATCCAAGGGAATTGGAATTTCAACATTTATGGAAAACCTACTTTAAAAGTACGAATATTGAAGAAAGAAAGAATTTGAAATTGCACCTGCGGCATGTTCCAAAACGGTATTGGAAGTATTTAGTAGAAAAAATATAATTATTTTTTATTTAGATAGAACTTTCTCCATTATGGATTGTTCATTCAGTACACATGACTATTAAATTAGCTCGCAAAGGCATAATGTAATAGAATTTTTAATCCCTTGTCCTAAGGCAGAAATGGATAAGGTTATTAAATAATATGACAGCCCCAAATTTATTTGGGGCTGTTATTTTTTTAATGGAATATTTATACAAATACTCCAAAATTTTGTTGAACCAATAATGCTAATTCGTTTACTGGAATTGTAGGCATTGGATCTTCCGAAGTTGTCCATTCCTTATTAGCAGGGTTATAAAACAGCATGTAATTAATGCTATCATCCTCAACAACACTAAATGAATGCGTTTGAGGGTCATATGTGACGCTGAATTTTATCTCGCGATCCATATGGTTGTGGGTAAATGTTCTATTTAAATCCATGTCTAAAAAACAAAGATTAATAATAATGGTTTGAATCACCTTTAAAAAACAATTCTAAAAAAATCAAAACCTTTTATTGTTCGAAGTGTTCTTTATATACAACACATTAATTATTTAATAACATTAAAAAAATTAAAGCATTATGGATTCATTAGATTTAAAAGGAAAGTGGAACGTATTAAAAGGAAAAGTTAAACAACAATATGCAGATCTAACTGATGATGATCTATTGTATGTTGAAGGAAAAGAAGACGAATTATACGGAAGACTTCAAGAAAAAACGGGTAAAACTCGTGATGAAGTTAAAACGTGGTTAAGAGACTTAGATAGATAATATCTTAGTCCTTTATAAAGAGAAAGCCCAACTTTACAGTTGGGCTTTTTCAATTTATAATTGTGGTATTCTACTGCTTAGTTCCGGTAAAATGAAAGATGATTTCATTTTCTTGGTCTTTGTTCGTAATAAAGTTTAGGGATTTATCTGCAACCTGATAGATAAATCTACTATTTGTGCTTGACAAGCCCAAGTCCGAAACGGATTGGATAAAGAATGTTTCAGGTGTCGCATCCGAATAAGCTTCACCAGACTTGGGAGCTACTTTTAGCTCTTTATCATTGACTTTGTCACATTGACAATAGCATTAAAATACTCTTGTGTTTGTGTGCCTCTAAAAACTTCAATGGTACCCTTATAAGTTCCCACTGCGGCATCAATTTTCACATTTCCAGGTGTGTCTCCACTATTATCATCTTTGCTACACGATGTAATTTCTATAATTAGCAATGCAAATATTGGAAGAATCAATAATCTGCTCATAGAGTTTGGTTTTCTTTTCATGTTTTTTTGGATTATACACAAATCTAGAGCTTAAGCATTGCTGCTAAAATACCTGTATACAAGTAATTATAATTACCAAAATGGGTGGTTAAACTTCTGGGTTTCAATCAAGAATTTTCATATATTAGGTTTTAAAAATCTTTTAATTATGAACTTTCTTTTCATCAATTCATTTATGACGCTTCTTATTATATCAATTATGATATTGCCATTGTTATTAACTTGGTATAGTGTAATAAATAATAAAATCTTAAGTTTTAACCAAAAGTTTATCTGGGTTATTATTACTCTATTTAGCAGCTGGACAGGAATTATCCTGTATTGGCTATGGGGGAAAAAAAATAATCCTATTGGTTCCGAACTCTAAAAAATCATAATAAATTATTTTAAGAGGTTAATTATATTTTCTATTGGCCGGCCTATGGCAGCTTGACCATCTTTAATCACAATTGGTCTTTCTATTAATATTGGATTTTCTAACATTACATCAATCCATTCTTCATCTGTCAATATCATCTGATTGTATTTATCCTTGAATAAGGTTTCATTTTTCCTCATTAAATCAAATGGCTTGATTTTTAATAGCACTATAATTTCTTTTAATTCTTCTTTAGAAGGCACATTCTTTAAATATTCATGGATTTCAAATTCAAGATTTTTATCTTTTAGTAATTCAAAAGCTGCTCTGCTTTTGCTACAGCTGTTATTATGGTAAATTTTTATCATATATTTTATATATAGATCTGTAAGATATTATAATTGTATCATAGTTTCAACCTATTTGTCTATCACATTTATTATAGAAGCTTATAAGTATTCTTATTTCTCTAATAATTATAATCTTGGGATATTTGTATATCAAAATTAGTTTTTATGAAGAAAAGTTTATTAGCTCTAGCTCTGGGGGGATTAGGAATTGGTGTTACAGAATTCACCATTATGGGAATGCTTCCTGATGTAGCGAGCGACTTAGGAGTGAGTATTCCAGAAGCTGGATATTTAATTTCGGCATATGCTCTTGGGGTAGTCGTTGGAGCTCCATTGCTCGTAGTAGGTATGAATAGGTTTTCACCAACTAAAGCCTTGATATTATTAATGGTCCTATTTACTTTATTCAACGGATTATCGATCATTGCTCCTGACTATAATTTCTTACTGGCTTCTCGATTTATTGCAGGGTTGCCACATGGTGCATTTTTTGGAGTGGGGTCTGTGGTGGCAAGTAGAATAGCGGATAGGGGGAAGGAGGCTCAAGCAGTTGCTACCATGTTTTCGGGATTGACAGTAGCCAACTTACTAGGGGTTCCCATTGGTACCTATATAGGTCATCATTATTCTTGGAGATATACCTTTTTATTAATTGCTTTTATAGGTGTTTTGACCATTTTAGCATTAAAATTTTGGATGCCAAAAACTGAAGTTAGAGAATCAAACAAAAGTCCTTGGAAAGATTTTGCCATTTTTAAGAATGCCAATATTTGGTTTATGGTACTTATCTTTTCATTTGGTCCTGCGGCACTTTTTGCTTGGATTTCTTATATAGCACCCTTAATGAGCGAAGTCTCTGGAATAAATTCTCGGTTTCTACCTTACATTATGATCTTGGCAGGGTTGGGGATGTTTGTCGGAAATATGATAGGCGGAAAGCTGACTGATAGATTTTCACCATCCAAAGTTGTGGTTGGAGTTATGGTACTGCAGATACTATGCATGGTATTAATTTATTTTGTAGCATCCAATGCCTATGCTAATCTTTTGATGACCTTTATTACTGGCGTTGCAACATTTGCCCTGGTTCCATCATTAACATTATTGTTGTTGAATTCTGTCAAGTCCGATGCTGAAATGTTGGTTGCTTCATTAGGTCCAGCATGTTTTAATATTGCTAATGCTTTAGGCGCCTATTTTGGAGGATTGCCAATAGATGCAGGATATGGTTATACTTCACCAGTATTGGTTGGCGCATTATTATCCCTTATTGGAATCGGGATTACTTTGCTATATTTTAAGCAAGAAAAGAAATCTAAAATTGTTCTAAAGAAGGTAAACTCTGAAAAACTTGCTGATTGCGCTTAATAAATAAAGCCGTTCTTTTAGACGGCTTTGTTTAATGATTATGAACATTATGTTCATCATTTCCTTTTGTCGTTTTTCCTTCTTTAACTTCTATGTTAAAGTCGGCAAGATGAACCTTGCCTTGTGTTTGAAACTCAACCCAAATTCTATACTTACCACTATTTTTGATATGAGCTTCAGCATAAATCGGAAATTCATTATTGGAAGTCGGGTGAACATGGATCAAATTTTTATCCTTAATTCCGATCATAGCTATATGTGCTGAAGCACCAAGGTACTGCTCTAGATCAGATTCTGATAATTTTTTTCCATCCTTCTCCAAAGAGAATTTTAAACTTTGGGAATGACCTGACTCTAGTTGATCCGCACTTTCCAAGATTAACTTATAACCATCTACATCTGAAACGGTTTTTGCATAAAAATCTAAAGGTTCGCTCTTAGTTTTACCTTGGACTGTGAGTTCTTTTTTGTCAATGTTTTGAGAGCCATTTTGAGGTTTAAAGTCACTGAAAAGGATAAATTTTCCAGCAAAGGGAAAGATAGTTGTAACCGTAAAAAGTCCTGTTTTTTTCTCTTCTGGATGAATATGTTTGAACCAAGTGAGGTCTTCATTAACTACCATGAGATGCACTTTCATCTCATGTGAGATTTCCAGCAGAACTGGTTTGTTTCCTTCAGAGAAAGTGAAATTCAATTTTACTTGTTGGTGTTCCTCTATGGGTTCAGGCTCTGCTTCCAGACTAACGTCTACCGAATTTTCCTCGGATCCTTCACGTGGCACGAGGTTCATTCCACATTTCGGACATTTGTCGCCTTTGTTGCCTCTAACCTCAGGATGCATGGGGCAGGTGTAATTATTGTTTCCACCATTATTCTGAACTTTGTGATTGTGATGATTTTCCATGGTGACATGTTTTGTGTGATCAAATGAGGATAACCTTATAATCTTGTCGAGATTACTTGGTTATTGTCCTTCTTATTTCAAAACAAATGTCATTGTCAAAAGTTCAAATTAATAGCAAAAAAGAATGGCTACGGGAAGAACCCATAGCCATTTTGTAAATTCAATATTTATATTGATTTGTACTATGCAAGACGTACATTTACAGCGTTTAATCCTTTTTTACCTTTTTCTACTTCGTAAACAACTGTGTCGTTTTCACGAACATTGTCTCTTAATCCAGTTGTGTGTACGAAAATATCTTCACCACCATTTTCTGGTGTAATAAAACCAAAACCTTTTGTGTTGTTGAAGAATTTTACTTTTCCTTGTTCCATTGTATTAAATATTAATTATTGAATTATTTTTCGGCATAAAGCCATTATTTTTTATGTTTTTATAAATCATGTATTATAATTAAGAAAGAAGTTAATGAGAATGTGCAGTACAAATTCAAATAGGACTTAACCTTATTTACAAATTTAGCGACTGAAAAAGCGAAGACTAAAAGAGATGAGTGAACTGATCGGTTTTAGATTAGCGTCGGCAGAGCCTGATTTATTTCTCAAATATAGTATAATTCCTTGAATAATAATCAATTATTTGAGATTATTTAACAAAAAATAAATTTGTTGCAATTAGAACTATTTAAGTTCTAGATGGTTCACTAATAAAAGAGATATTATTTGCTACATAATATAACCATAAAAAACTTGTTTTTAGCCTTATCTTTTTTAAGCTAAGGCTAATTTTTAAAAATTACACCTACTATGAATACTACTCATCAAATCCCATTTATTGTGGTTTTAGATACTGCTCGAAAGTTATTGGAAGAAGGCATTATCTCAAACAGTAAAATCATTACTTTCCCAGTAACAAATGTTGGATGTGCCTTCTTCTCTAATTCAGTTTTGATGACGGAAACAACCGGTGAAATGCATACGATGTATACAAAAGACGGCAAGAAATGGCAAATCAAAATTAATGATGAGGTTTATTTTCTAGGTGATTATCCCAAAGTTTATAAAAAGTTTTAATAGTCTTTATTCATAAATATGAAAGCGAGCCAAAATACTTAGGCTCGCTTTTTTTTAGGTAATTGGTTTGATTTTAAAATTTGTATGTTGCTGTTAGATAGTAGGACCTTGGGGGATTGGAAACCGTTGAATAAGGTGTATTATTCTGCACAGCTTGATCGTATTCTTCTTTGGTGAAGCTGTTGTTTCCTGCCAAAGTCTCTAATATTCCTCCTGGTCTTACCCAACTCATAACCGCATATTTATTGAATATATTATTGATGTTCAAACTCAATTTTATCTTTTTGCTAACATCATAACCAGCTCCTAAATCAAATTGTGAAAAGGAGGGTAAGGTGAAAGTATTTACTACATTCGCTTGCCTTTTTCCTAAATGAGACCACGTTATGAAGCTATAAAATTTTCCTGTTGTATAAGTAGGGGTAATGTTCATTATAATTCTTGCGTTATTGTCGGTTTCATTTCCTGAATACGAAACCTTTGTATCATCCGCTAGTCCAGGATTATTTGCTACCCATTGTTCAAGATTGATGATTTTAGAGCGTTGGACAGTTGCTATACTCCGAACACTAAAATTTCTGTGCAGTTGCCAATCAGCCTCGATTTCGACTCCAACAGTGCTATATTTTCCATAAAGCGTTTCTGGAACATAAAATCCACCACCTTCAGCCTGAAAAAATTGTCCACTAGGCACACCGCTTAATACGCTGTAAAATGGGGTGACGAATAAATTCAAATCCTTCGTCCTAGCCTTCAATCCTAATTCAACTTGTCTTGTTGTTCGCTCTTGTGGATTCAATAATCCAATAGTTTCTTCTCTGTTTGCAGCGAAATAAACGTCTAAATCTGGTGCCTTTTTCCCTTGAGAATATCGTCCGTATAAAGCCATATTTTCGTTGAACTTATAATTTAATGCTCCTGAAAAAGAGAAGCTGTTTAATGTTTTGTCGAAGTTTACGGATGTAATTCTATCAACTGTATTATTATCATAAAAGGTTTTTGGGTCGCCATCTAATCCACCTTGAACTCCTGTTTTCATATATACACGCTTATTATGTCCCTTTACTTTCATGTTTTCATATCGTATGCCCCAATCAAAGGTCAAATTCGGATTGATATTCCAAGTATGACCGAAGAAAAGTGCCATTAATCTTTGAGTTGCATTAAAAGTAAGGGAAGCGCCATTATCACCTATAGCTTGTGCAATTCCATCTGAATTGGTTACTTTATGCACACCTGTAGTTCCCGCCAAAGTTCCACCTGTAAAATCTAAGGTTAGGTATTGTGGTCTGTTTTCTATTGTGCTAATGGCTACACCATCGACACCAGAATACCTCTCTACATCGGTATGCCCAAAATATCCTCCCATGGCAAAACTCATGTTATCGGTGGTTTTTTGAAATGTAAATTGGTCAATAAATTCCTTAACATCATTGTGGTATGCTCCAAAGGTGGTCATAAATACTCCATTTTGGAAAAGATCTTGACCAGGCAACTTATTTGAGACTGCAGTGTAGGTTGGCAGGCCGCCTTGACCTAAGGCTGATGCCACTTGCATCAACTCTTCACCCGTCTTGGCATTCTTGTATGAATACATCCCAATTCCTAGACCTTCCATACCAGACAATAAGAAATAGGAGGTAAGATCTGTCGCACTCATGGTTGTAACATTTCCAGGAGTATTATATAGAATATTATTTTTAGCATATCTAGCAGCATTATTGAAAGTCCAATTATTGCCCAACTGATGTTCCCAATTAAACCCCGCAGACCGGTAAGTGCTATGAACAAGGTTCTTGGGGTTAAAGCTCATTGTTCCGCCATACATAAAATCTTGAGATTCATAATTTAGAGCAGGCATCAATACACTAGAATAAATGTTGAATCCAGGAGCTGGTTCTGGCTTATCATAACTATTGGTTGGAATAAATTGAACATACCCATTTTTGTCATTTAAGTATTTCAAGAAGATCTTTAATGTTCCCTTTGAATATTTTTTCATGATATTACCTTTGACTTGACCACCATTGTTCATAGCATAACCTGGATATCTTCCACTTTGATCATATCTATAAAATCCTCCAATGTTGTAAAACCAATTGTTTTGAATAGGACCACCAATATTGAAATCAGCTCTACTAAAACTATGACCATCTGGACTTAGGAGGCCATATTTCAATCTTATTTCACCTGCTAATAAATCACCACCTGTTTTGGAGACATAGTTGAAGATTCCTCCTGGTGCATTTGCTGCTGTAATAGATGCAGTGCCACCTCGGACAGCCTCAAGACGATATAGAGTAGCATCTGGTCTTAAAAAGAAATCTGGGCCATAATTGAAGTATGTAGAATTTGTAATCGGAAGCCCGTCTTCTTGCATTGAAACATATTCGTAGCCAAAACTTCCATCTTGAGTACCTACTGTAATACCCCTGCTGGCAACTGAGTTCCGGATTTCTCCAAGTGAAGAATTCACAAATACCCCAGGGACATTCTTAAGTAAATCGGCAGCTGAAGAAGGTACTAGCTTTTCAATTTGAGCAGCATCTAAAGTCGATATGGCAACAGAAGCATCCATACGTTTTCTTTTGTCAAAAGTACCAGTCACAAATACTTCATCCATAGTGTTGTTGGCAGGTAATAATGTAATAGTAACAAACTGCCCTAAAATAGCTCTTTGTTCCTTAGGTTGATATCCCAGAAAACTAACATGTAAAATGATTTCAGAAATCGTAAGATTTGTGATTTCAAATGTGCCATCAGCAGCAGAGGGCACAGTGGTTTTGGTTCCTTTGATTTTAATGGTGGCACCAGAAATGACATTTCCTTGTTCATCTTGAACCTTTCCACGAATACTATTTCCTTGTGCCAATGTGACGATTGGGCTGAGCATGATAAGCATGACAAGTGCTAGACAGCCAAAATATGGTATCTTAATTTTCATAATTTATTGGTTTTATTGGGTTATAAGAGGATTGCTGATGCAAATCCTTTTTTTAACGTTATTCCTTTGTTTGAGTTACTTTGGATGTTTTATGATCAATGGCATAATAGGTGTTCAAAAATTCATAAAGTTCTGGATATACTCTATCAGGCAACATTCCATGTGGGTATCCAGGAAAATTGTGCAACTCAACAGGTACACCTGCTTCAATTAAATTAATTCCTAACTGCAATCCTCCATCTCTTAAGGGATCTACACCACAAGTTACAAGATAGGTTGCTGGCAAGTCCTTGAAGTTGTTAGTCATTCCGGGCAATACATTTTTAGGCGGATTATTAAAATTTTCGCCAAGATAATAGCGGAGTAGGATAGGGACATCAGCTCCTTTTACTCCGGGAATATCCCATAATTCTTGAATAGAAACTCTTGTTGTATCAATATCTCCTGGAGGGAAAATTAAAGCCTGTAGTTTAATTTCCGGTCCCTTTTTCTCACGGTTCATTAGAGCCATGCTTCCTGCAATACCAGCACCAGCACTACCTCCGCCAATACCTAATCGCTCAGGATCCCCATCGATCTGATTTGCATTTTTTATACTCCATTGGAAGACAGCATAAGCATCATTCACTCCCGCAGGATATGGGTTTTCAGGAGCTAATCGATAATCAACAGAAATTACAACTACCTTGGCCCTTATAGCCATATTAGCACACATTTTATGGTCCCAATTCAAATTGCCATAAATAAATCCACCTCCATGAAACCATAGAAAAATAGGAGATTTTGTTAAGCCTTTTGGTTTGTATATTCGAACGGGTATTGCAGGATCTCCAGGATTCAAGCCGGGTATATTTTCATAAACTATATCTACACTGTCAGCATTGCTTAATTCTGGAATTTTCAGTTGTTTTTCCTTTTCTCGAGACTCTTTAATATGTTGATCATTCACTAAAGTCGCTGGCAAAAAAGCTAATGGCGCAAACTTCGGTAATAACCGTTCGCTGACTTCCTGCCTGCTAAGGACTTTTACATCTTTTTTTTCCTGAGCTTGCAAGCTATAAGTGATCAGTAAAAGAAGGGAATATATAATGGTTCTTTTCATAATTTATATTATTTAATGTCCGTATTGATTTATCCAATTAACTACTTCTGAATAAACCATTTTTCTAATGCTACTGTCTTTTAGATTCAAATCATGATCAGCACCTTCTATAGGAATCAATTTATGTTTGATGTTTTTGTCCTCTAATGTTTTTGCTAAAGATTGGGATTGAATAAATGGCACAACAGGATCTGCTGTTCCATGAACAATCAGAATTGGGATATCTTTAACCTGAGTTATAGGGCTACTTTTTGCAAATACAGGATCTATCTCTTTGCTTAAGTCATAATCCTTTCCAGTCATTTTCACTAATACCTCTTTTAATCCTGCGCTTTGGATGTAGCCCAATACTTCCTTGGTTGTAAAATCCACAGGCCCACAGAATTCTGTTATTGCATCAATTTTTTTATCTGTAGTATAGCTATAGAGTAGGGCTAAATGGGCACCTGAGCTTACACCAGCCATAACAAAATTATTGCTTCTGATTTTCCATTCGTTTGCTTTAGAAATGCAATAGTTTAGGGCAGCATCAACATCAGCTAACATTTCAGGGTAATGGACATTATCATGATTCGCATACCGATGATTGATGCTAGCAACAGAAATTCCATTTGTATAGAGCGTATCCATAAAATCCTCTATATTCTCCTTGTTGGCCATCGTCCATGCTCCACCATGAATCAATAAGACAAATGGAGTTTCAGTAGTCCGATTGGCTGGCAGTTTTATATCCATAATATTTCTGCTGTCAGGACCATAGGCTACGTTTTTTAATATCAGAGCCTCAGATTTACTGATAGCTTTGGGGCCAGAACATCCACATAAAAGAAGTAATAAGCTGATGAATAAAATTTGATATTTCATAAGTTTATAGTTTATTTTTTCTTAATTCCTTTTTCAAAACTTTTCCGGTAGCGGAGAGGGGCAGTTCTTTTACAATTTCAATGATCCTTGGATATTTATAGACGGCCAAATTTTCTTTAGCCCAAGAAATCAAGATATCGGGCTCAACATTTACTGCCTCTTTCAGTACGACGAATGCTTTGATTTCTTCACCTAATTTTTCGTCGGCTATCCCAATCACCGCTGCTAATGAGATCGCAGGATTCTTCATCAGTACTTCCTCGATTTCTCTCGAATAGACATTCATGCCGCCCCGAATAATCATATCTTTAGTTCGGTCCACAATGAAATAAAAGCCATCCTTGTCCCTATATGCAACATCGCCAGAATGCATCCAGCCATCTTTAAGAACTTCTGCCGTTGCTTCTGGATTTTTATAATATCCTTTCATCACATTATGGCCTTTATAGGCTAATTCTCCTGGTTGATCATTGGATAATTCGTTTCCATCAGTATCGACGATTTTAACTTCAACTCCCCAAACAGGCACACCAATGGATCCAGGTTTTGTGCCAATATTATAATCATTAAAGGTCACAACGGGAGAACCTTCGCTCATGCCATATCCTTCTAAAACAGAAACTTCAAATCGTTTCTCAAAATCTTCCAAGACCTGTACTGGCAACGAAGCTCCCCCAGAAACACATGTTCTCAAATGTGTTTTGATTTGATCGTCCGGAATGTTCTCATGTTTATAATTCAAAAGTGACCAATACATGGTTGGTACACCGGCAAAGATGTTGACCTTATATCTATGAAAATTTTCCATAATAACGGCTGGGTCGAATTTTGGAACAAATACTTGATGCACTCCTCTGAAAAATCCTGCATTCATCATCGTGGTCATCCCAAAAATATGGAAGAGAGGGAGGACTACTAATTGCTTGTCACCTCTTTTGGTCTGAAATAGATCTGCTACTAAATTGGCATTACAGAATAGATTCATATGGCTGAGTTCTGCACCTTTTGGGTGGCCGGTGGTACCTGAGGTGTAAATAATTATGGCAGTATCATTAGGCTCTGTGATTATGGTTTCAAAAAAATCGGATTGATTGGTGATAAGTTCCTCAAAAAATATTTTAACATTTCCATTCAAATAGTCTTCCTTTTCCAACTGTACAAAATATTTGCAGCTTGGCGTATTTCTAAAGGCATCCCATCCATAAGTTCCAATGGGTAAAACATCAGATCCTTTGCTGCAGAAATATACTTTTGCATCACTGTTTTCTAAGTGATACGCAATTTCTTCTGACTTAAGCAAGATATTTAGCGGAACGACGACCATTCCAGCCTTTAATGCTGCAAAATATACAAGAGGAAAGTGAGGAGTATTAGGAATAGACATCGCTATTTTATCTCCCTTTTGAAGTCCAAAAACCTTAAATGCGTTGGCTAATCTATTGACTTTCCGATTTAAATCTTGAAAGGTCAGGTCATTTTGCATAAAGCTGATGGCAATTTCATTTGGAAATCGTCTAGCAGAATCTTCTAATATTACGGCGAGATTGAACATAATTTTATACTGGTTGGGCCAAGCGTGGTGCAAATGGCATTAGATTTCAGTAAAGTTATGTTAGCATAGTAATCAAGAGTATATCGAAAAAGGAGTTTTTTGATACCAAACAGGAATTTTTATTTTGAATCGGTAAAAGAAACTATCTCAGTCGATCTTGTAACGGAGTAACTCCAAAATATCGCTGATATAAATTTGCAAAATGTCCTCTATTGCTATATCCATACATATTGCAAATATCTCCAATTGGAAGATCTCCATTTAGTACCATTTGGCGTGCTTGTTCAAGTTTCAACTTGATCAAATATTGGTGGATCGGCAGCCCGTAGATTTTTTTAAAATTTCTTTTGAGGTCGAATTCATTGAGTCCTATTTTCCTGCTGATCTCTTTTACAGAAATTGATTCTTGAATATTTTCATGAATAATCTGCTTGGCATTCTGAATTATGGTTTTTGTTTTATCGGATACGCCTTCAAAATTATGATCTATACTGAATGTCTTTTGGAACTCTAACCAATAGTGCAGAAATTCCAGCATTTTGCTTTCCAGTAACATAGCTTTTTCGATGTCCATTGGAGATATTTCTATGATTTGCTTTTGAATGTATCGAATATTTGGATGGTCACAGAAAAGTTTAAAGCAATCTGATATTTTCTTATTGCTAATAGTAAGATACTTTTCAGGAATAAAGAACCGAAAGCCATCGACTTCAGTTATGTCCCATTCAAATTTTTTCTCGCCTTGAATTCTTGCAGAACTTAATTGCCCGGCTTTATCAATTCTAAAATCAACCAATCCTTTTTCACCAACAGGATCATTGGAAATAAAGTGAGTGTTCTCGTTGAAATTCCATTTACCTCGTATAAAGTGAAAATCATTTCGGATAAATAGGAGCAATCCTCCGGAGGCTATTTCTTGAGGAGTAACAATTTGAACAGAATTCCAAGCTGAATGATCATAGAAATGGTAATTCTTGGTCAAAGAATTTAGATATGCATGCGGGTTTATATATGGGATATTTAATTCCATTGTTGCATAAATTGGTCAATAGCTGATTCAAGGAATCATTAACATCTAATATAAAGCTTGTTGGTTAATTAAACAAGTTTCGTAAAGATTTATTTATTGTCAATGGAGGAATTGTTAGTTGAGTTTAGGACAGGAAAAGAAAAAAGAAGCTTATAATAAGCTTCTTCAAAAAATATATTGATTTTTAATTCTTAAGCGCTTCTTGATACTTTGTATTCGTGTAAGGATTTTTGCAACATTTTACGTGCTACGTGAATCCTTGTTTTGACAGTTCCGTCTGGAATCTGAAGGTGTTCTGCAATTTCGTAATACTTATATCCTTCGAAATGCATCACAAAAGGTGTATAATAAGCCTCAGGTAAAGTCTTTAAAGCTCTTTGAATATCAGCATTCATAAATGATGATTCAGCTTGGTTTTTTACAGAAGAGCGACTTAAATCTGCTGGTGAAAGTTCCTCTTTCTGGCTAATTAACTTGGTACTAATAGATTTTCTGCGGTAATCATTGATAAATGTGTTTCGCATGATCGTATACATCCAACCAGTTAAATTCGTACCTTCCTTAAAATTCTCGAAATACCGAAAAACTTTGATCAAAGTATCCTGTAAAAGGTCTTCAGCATCATTGTGATTGTTGGTGAATTTCTTGGCATAGTCCAATAATAAATGAGACTGCCCCATCACGTCCTTATTAAAATTATATTTTCCCATTTGTTAGTGTTTTTTAAGTTAAATGTGTGAATTGTATTTATTGTTATTCAAAAACCGATTCACTTATCATAAATTGCATTTTATTATTTTGAATAAATTGCAAAATGCTGTAAATAAGTGTGTTGTGAAATTTTATATGTTGTAACATTTAATATCAATTATTGAATTTTAATAAAATTGTCCTGAAATCAAGACAAGTATAAACCGTATTATGAGTAAATTTTAACATTTCCTTAACATTTGGAACAGGTGTTTATTTCGAATATTTCCTTTCTGTTCCAATTAATAATCAATCCAAAAAATTAATCCTTTTTGAATATTAAATCCTTTTTCAGACCAAAAAATGGCTAATCCTAGCTATTGCATTTTCAACCAATCAAGTTGAAATTTAATATGTCTTTTTTACTAACCATGAAATGAAAGTTGCTGAAACGAAACCCATAGCAACACCTGCAAAGGCACAAACTTCTTTTTTTAACAAGGGAGCCGAACCTTCTTTTTTCAATGGATCAGTACAAAGACAGCCTTTTTTCAAAAAAGAAAATATAGAATCCACTATTCAAACGAAGCTCAGAGTAGCACAAGTCAATGATAGTTTTGAAAAGGAGGCAGATAACACTGCTGATAAGGTTTTGCAGAAATTATCTAATCAAAAATCTACTTTCGGAAATCAAAAGATACCTATAGATCATAAAATTTCAGCCTACGTTCAACGTAAATGTGAATCCTGTGAATCTGAGAAAAAAGTTCAGAAGAAAGAAGAAAAGATTACGACCTCTAATAATGAACTAAATGTTCAAAAAAAAGCTGAAGTAATCAATGAAGACTCTAAAGTTCAATTGAAGGCAGAAGTGCGATATACTGAGGCAAAATTTGAAAAAGAAAAATTAAGACTAAAAGCTGATGAATCTTCAAATAAGAAATTATCTGAAGAACCACTTCAGCGGAAATGTACGGATTGTGAAAAGGAACTAACAAAAAACACTGATGATATTGAAAGAGGGCTTTCCGCATCGAAAGGTACAGGAAGACCGATGTCAGGACCTATCCTCAAACAAATGGAAAGTTCATTTGGGGCGGATTTTTCTAGTGTTAGGATACATGACAACAATCTCGCTATTCAAATGTGCTCAAAGTTAAATGCTCAAGCATTTGCTCACGGAAATGATATTTTTTTTAATACTGGTAAATATGATCCTAATAGTTCTACTGGCATTCATTTATTGGCACATGAATTAACTCATGTCATACAGCAACGAGGTATAAAGGAAAAACAGGTTCAGCTCAAGGGTAGCCATGTTAATACCTTATCTACACCCGTAGCAATTGCTGAACTTGTAATTTCTCGGAAAGTAGAGGAAGAAGAAGATGGTTTCTTGCTGGAAGCTGCCAAAGATGGATTATGGGCAATCGTTAGGGAAGCATCTCCTGAAATCCATGATATTTTTAGATATAAAGGTTTTATAAATTGGGCCAAAGATAAAATCTCAAGCTTTATATCCAATACCGTTAATTCCTTGTCCGCACCTATAAGACTCGGTGCATCAGTTTTAAACATACTGCGTGCTAACTTTGATCAATTTAAGGTTTGGCTTGTCTCTGCTGTTGAAAGATTAAAACAGGGAGATTGTACCCCGTTTTCTGAAGCTACCCAATTTATAACCAATATACTAGAAGGCATAGCGGGCCCAGTCTTGGAGAAAATTAAGGAATTCTTGCGTCCTATCAAGGCGTTTATTGATATGGTCTGGAATGATTTCGGAAAGCCACTTTGGGATTTTATCAGTAGAGTATTTGGAAATATTTGGGATAGTATCAAATCGGTGGCGGATAAAATCTGGAACCATATCAAAACAATTATCTCTGTATATGCAGATATCTGGCATTGGTTTGCGCGTGCCATTGGCTTTGAAGGTGATGATCAAGATAGCCTTTGGGAACAAGTGAAGCGAAAAGTTTTGGCCTTATGGGAATTAATAAAGCAAAAACTTGAACCTTATAAAACTCAATTAATGGTATTGGCAGGTATAATCTTGCTATTATCACCTGCAGGACCATTTATTATCGCGGGAGCAGCTTTAACAGGTATATTATTTTTGGCGAGCAAGGTTAGACATTATCTTAATGACCGACAAGCCATCATCAGAGAAAGGGGTTATGTAAATGGAGTGCTGATTCCTGCTCTAAATAATCAGATGAAATCCTTAGTCAATATTCTGAAAGCTAAGGCTAATATGATACTTGCATCCCTCCGTGGTTGTTTAATCGCTCTTCAAAGCATTTCTCAAGATATGGGTGAAATTGCTTTATCAGCCTTAAATTCCATTGTAAATTGGCTAACGGAAAAGTTTACCATATTGACTGTTTGGGCAGAAGTGCAATTGTCCTTATTGGTGACAATGATGGACGCTGCATTCAATCGAATCAAGCAAATCCTTCATCCAATAACTGTTATCCTTCGCAAAGTTGGCTTGGCTCTCGCTGATTACTATAAATTACCGTTTTTGGTTTTGGATACCTTGTTTCATAAAATTCCTAAATGCATTAGGGATCGAATCATTGCCTTTATGGTAAAATATGTTTTCAAGCATATTCCAATCTTGCGAGAAGTCAAAGATGTGGAAGGCGCATGGGCAAAAATGCAGAAAAAAGCAATCAAGCTAATTGAGATGGTTTTTGTACATGGTGACCTGATGGGAGCATTGTGGGAAGTTTTCAATCTATTATTAGAAGCTCTCAAATTTCCTAAAGAGCTTGCTGTTAAGGTGTTTAATAAGACCTTCGATGTATTTGATACCATAATTGAACAGCCTAAGGTTTTCTTCGTGAATATGCTTACTACGGCTAAACTTGGATTGATAGGATTCTTTGAACGCAAATGGTTCCATTTAAAGGAAGGATTTACAGCCTGGCTATTCGATGCTGTAAAAGGTTCTCCAATTTATATTCCAAGAGCATTTTCATTCTCCGAAATTTTCAAAATGTTGGGCAGTCTCTTCAGTGTGGGCATGGATAAAGTCTATAAAAGCATTGAAAAGAAAAGAGGTGCTGAACTTGCTGCAAAAGTACGTCGCTGGCTTGGTTATATTTCTAGAGGGGCAGCCATGGCCTGGTCATGGGTCAAAGCTTTACATGAAAATAGCTTGGACGAAACCATTGATATGATAAAGGCTAAAGGAGCTGAATTGTTACAAGTATTAACGGACTCGGTAATCGATTGGATCGTCAGCAATATCATCGCCAAAGTTTCAGCTAAACTGATTTCTATGCTTGATCCAACAGGTGTGATGGCGGTCGTTAATTCCATTGTTGCATTCTACAATGCCGTAGAAACTGCCATTGAGAAAGCTAGAGAAATTTTACAGTTGGTTGAAAATGTCCTAGACAATGTTGCTGATGTAATGGCAGGTGCTTTTACGAAGTCTGCACAGATGTTTGAAATTGGACTGCAGCGAGCAATTCCTTTGTTCCTGGAATTTCTAGCAAATCAGGTGAGCATGGGAAAAATTGGTAAAAAGATCCGTGAAATGGCGAAGGAGGCAGAGAAATGGATAGATGAGAAAATCGATTGGTTGGTGGATAGGTTGTTGGCCGCAGGGGATTGGTTGGTTGAGACAGGGAAGAAAGCAGTAGATGCATTTTTAGGTTGGTGGAAAACTAAAGTTGATTTTAAAGATAAAGGTGGGGAAAATCATGAGCTTTATTTTAAAGGTGAGGAACAGAATGCAGAGTTGATGGTAGCAAGTAATAACCCAAAACCATTTGTCTCTTTCATTAAAAATGTTCAGGTAACAGATGATAAAAATAAAGAGAATGCAAAGAAAGAATCGCTCATATTAATGGAAGAGATCAAAAAGATCACAAATGCATTTCCACCGCAGAAATCATTGTCTTCCGAAGAAAAAAAGAAAATTTATCAAGATAGAAAAGATAGACTAAAAGAATTGATGGGGCAGCTTTCTGCGTATGTCGCTGAACTGATATCCGAAAAAGATCTGCCAGACGGATCCTATGAAAATCCAATTCCTATCCGTTGGACTAAACGTGGGCACATGCAAACTGTGAATGATCTTATCCCAAAGGATTCTTTGTGGAAAATGAAGGGAATGAATCCACCTGATCCAATTGAATCAGCTTCCATTTATCAAAAAACCAGGGTAGAAATTCCTCCAACCAAAAAAACTTCTTATAAAGACAAGAATAAAGAAACAGGGGAGGGAAGCAAATTTATTATGATCGGTGTAGATGCTGAGAATTTTCCAGATATAGGAACAAAATTAATCCGTAATAAAAAAGACGGTACCAGTGAAAAAGATCGGTTTAGGTCTTTATTAGTCGATAATTATTACTTGGATCTGAATAAATACGATGTCGACCATGTAAAGGATTTAGGTTTCGAAGGAAAAGATAAAGTTTCAAATTTATGGCCATTATATCGCGATCTAAACCAGAAATGGGGAACTATGGTTTATAACCAACCTGTAGTTTACAAAGATAAAGAAGGGAAAATGCAAGTTAGCAAACCGATGGATTTATATAAAAAATGGTTCATCATTAAGGAAATAGGAGATTTGTAAAAGTATTTAAGTATGGTTCCAAGATGCCATTGCTCAAAATAAGGTTAGAAATATTTAGTTCAAAATGAAAAAATATAGAGAACTGTTTGAAAGGATTATTTCTGATTTAGAAGGCTATTCAGAAATTAGTATAAAGGAAGCAGAAATAGGCTATCCTTCTCCAATCGATGAATTCAAGCAAATTGAATCTGATTTTCAAATTCAGCTATCAGAGGATATTAAAGCTTTCTATACTGAAGTCGGATTTGTAAGTATCAGCTGGAGCTTCAAACATGAACTTGAAATCAAGGGAAAAAGGTATCAAGTCAATGGTAAGATCTATATTCTTACTCTTCATGATTCATTCTATGGATTTGATAATCTAGGTTGGCAAGATGTGCTATGGTTTAAGGATTTAGAGGATCAAGAAAAAATGAAAAACTTAAGACCTTTTGACTTCTATGATATGGAAGAAAATGGATGTGTATGTTTTAATATCGATGATAATAAAGTCGAAAAAGATTTAATAATCTATAGTACCAGTGAAGGCTATCACCCTATAAAATTGAATATCGAAGAATATTGCGATTTACTCACTCAAACCAAAGGTCTAGACCAATCCCAATATCTTTTGGTCAAAGTTCCTATCAATGAAAATGAAATCTTCCAAGCTAGGATGGCCGATTTTTTACCATTACTCATCAAGGATAAAAAAGAATTTGAACGCTTTAGGAAAAATGGTAAACTTTGATTTCCCTGCCTTATCTTCTAAATTAATAAGTCATTAAGTCTCTATTTGAAATAAAATATGTGAATAGATTGTCAAGATAAAGGATTCTAAAGTTTTTAGGATAGTTTTCTATACCTTTGTCCTTTCATCAAATATTTTTCAAAGGTGTCATTAGATAAATTAAAACTAAGCAAGCGTCTTCATTCAAATATGAGTGAGTTGGGTTATTTTACGGCAAAGGAATTTCAATTGCGGACCCTTTCCCGTATTGTGGGTGGACATAGCGTAATCGGAATTGCTCCCGATGGTGCCGGAAAGACCACAACCTATGTTCTTGGAGTTTTAATGCGCCTGAAATATACGGATGATGAAGCGCCAAAGGTATTGATATTAGCCCCAAACGAAGAACGAATCAATGAAATCGTTGAACGTTTCTATACCATCAGCAAAAATAAGAACCTGCATATCATGGGACTGAAAACCAGTGGTGGGATGGAAGAGGAGATCGAAGACCTGGTGCGTGGAGTAGATATCGTTGTTGCTACACCTCCTCGCGCCAGAGCTGTATACCTTAAACTTGGCCTAAATTTAAACCGTATCCAGACTTTTATCATCGATGATGCCGAAGAAATCGTAAAACAAGGTATGCAGACCAATGTTCGCGAATTGGCTCAGTCTTGCGGAAATGTTCAGTATTTGGCTTTCAGTACCGTAGAGCATGAAAAACTACATTTGATGATCGATCCTTTTATGCCTTTCGCAACATTGATCGAAGTAGATGACTTAGGTGATGTGGAAACTGAAACGCATGATTTAATGCTCTATCAAGTTCCAAACTTTACCACTAAAATCAATTTACTCAACAACCTAATGCAAGATGACGATGTCTTTGACAAGGTCGTTGTCTTTGTCAATACAAAACAAACAGCACAAAACTTGCTTCATAGATTGCACGTCAAAAAAGGTGAAGCCGCAATACTTAATCCGCTATTCTTCGATGACCCTGGGTTTGACGATATCAACCTATTTAAATCTAACCCTAAGGCAAGAGTTTTAATAGTTGCCAATGAAGGCCTGGAAAATATCGACCTCAATGGAATTCCATTTATCTTCCATTTTGAAATCCCAGAAAATAGAGATGAATTTATTCAGCATGTCCTCAAAACTCCAGAGGAAGAAGCAATTGCGATAACATTTGCAACTGACATCGAACTGCCAAAAGTCAGGAAAATTGAACAGTCTCTAGGCAAAAAGATTCCTGTAATGCCATTGCCAGAAGAATTGGTAATCTATAAGCCGTCAGATGCACCCAAAGAAAAAGAGGTAATCGATGAAAGTCGTGGCGGTGCATTCCATAAAAAGAAAGAAAGCAACAGCAAAACTTATAATTACGGAAGCGGAGAAAAGGCAAGGATGACAAGAAAGAATAAGAAAAAATAACAGAATTAGCAGAATTAACAGAATTAACTGAATTTAAGGATTGACAGAATTTAAGGATTAACTGGATTAATGTTGGGGTATTAGGTTTTGTTATATTTTGGGTTGAAGATTAGTTTATATTCCAGGCTGACTCCTCCAAAATTTATTAATAATCCTAAAGGGAAATCATACATTTTTACATAATTTTTTGCTTGGGCAAGGTTTGCATCATCTAATTTTATTACAGCCTTCAATTCAATAATTATTTGATTTTCTACAACGAAATCAGCTCTTCTTACACCGACTTTAATGTTTTCATAATATATCGATTGATTCTTTTCAGGCTGAAACTGTAAACCAGATCTATGCAATTCGATCGCAAAACATCGCTGATATATTTTTTCCTGAAACCCATTACCCAAAGTATTATGAACCTTCATCGCACATCCAATGCAGGTGTAAGTTAATTCATTTTTGAACATGCCTTATTTTAAAAGTTTATTACAATTGATTCTTAAATCCAGAGCCTAGAACTACTTTTCCGATCGTCTTCTTTCATAAAAATAAAAGGATTATATAAATCCCATTTTAATTATCTGTTAAATGATTAATTAAAATCGTTTTTATATAACCCCTCTGCAATAGGCTGTATGTATTTTCAGAATATTAAGTTGTTTTTATAAATTTTTCTTTCCTTATTTTAATATTTGTTTTCAATTTATATCGTCCATGCAAAAATTCTGTAAATTCTCTAATTCTATAATCCTGCTCCTGCTCCTCTACATGGTATAGTCTTTCTACCTCTTCCTTTTCCAATAATTACTGTAGGTCCTGACACCTGCTGTGAAACAACTACTGAATTACTTCCTGTTTTATTCCAAATGACATTGTTGAATGTCTTTCCATCTTTTAATTTGAGAGGAAATAGTGGTCCATTATTTACTTTGCTACCAAACATTTTTACCTCTCCATTTCTGCTTATCATAATTCGCAGGATAGGTCTTTCTAAAGTTCCTCTCAGGTCGTAGATCATATCCATATTTTCACCGTATTGAGTGCCGTCTTCAAATTCGATATTTGTAGTTCCCCCTGGTCCGCCAACTGTTTCAAATTGAATTTGATCTCTATCTGAATTACTGAAAATGTGTTTTCCATTGACCTTCATATTAAAGGCATTGTCAAATTGAATAATATCAAACTGGAACCCATAGTTTGCTTCAGGTGCTGTAAATTCGTTGTAAATTAGTTCACCATTTTGGTAATAGCGTCTCTCATCATCCTTATATATTCCATAATAAGTTGTTCGACCTACTCTCCAGCTAGTACCATCATAATCCCAGTTTAGATCCGCCGAGGTCACATCTTGAAGACAGGATTTAATCTTGATTATTAAATTGTACCGATGTCCTGGAGTAATTTTGATGTCGGGAATTGAGATATCTGTTTTTGTTTCCGAATCAATGACCATGGAAGCAATTTTAAAATTTGCAGTAGTAGTCGTTGGGCTGATTAGGAAGGAGGGATCGCTGGTTATGGTCCTTATTCCGGGCTGAACGTTCGGAAAGGAAACACTAGCATTTGCTTCACCATTCGGAAATTCTAAGCTTCCATCAATAAACCTTAAAGTTGCCGAATTTTTGGTTGGTCCAAAGGCTGTTCCATTCAAAGATTCAATAGAACCTGTCATATTTTCGTCCATCTCTAACGTAGTAGTAATTTGGCTAAATTGATGATGAAGGATTGCATTTAGATTATTGTCACCTGGGTTAACCTCTAAAGTCTTTTTGAAGAACATTAAATCACTTGAAATATCTTTAAGTTTTGCCGTTTCAAGATCTTCTTGACTTTCGATGTCCGGAATTTCGGTCTTGCTATTTATGGAGTAAACAATAAAAGTATAGGTTTCGCCAGCTGATAAAGGAAAGGCAGGAGCAGATATCTCATTTCCGTACACGTAGTCATGGGTTTCTAAATATCTGCCCGATTCGTTGTATACCACGACTCTATATTTAGTGTCTTTTTCAAGAACCTTGAGCACGCTGCTACCAGAAGCTTTCAATGCAGTTGCTGAGCTAGAATTTTTGGTAATACCTTCCATCATTCTAGGTTGTTCAGATTCAGAAACTGTCACTTCGAGAGACATCCCACCGCCTAAGTTAATATTTGATCGCTGAACAGTGCCAGTCGATCTCCTTGTTGTCTGCCTGCCAGCAACAACTATTTTTTCTTCCTCTGGTTCACCAACGGAAAGGTTAACCTTCAGTTTTGCCTCAGAATTTCCTATGGATTCATCCTTGGATTTTTGACAAGAGGCAAGGATGATCAATACGACCAATGCTATAAATGCCAATAATTTAATTCCCTTAATTTTCGTGTTATCTTTAAACATTTTATTCGCTAATTTTTTGTTAAAAATTCCAATCAAACTCTTTAGTTTGATTATCGTCCTGATGCCATTCCTCAAATACTTCATCATTTTCATTGCCTGGTCTGATAAAAGCTGACCCACTGGCAATACCTTCCTCAAGAATGATATTCTCAATGTTAATTATGGGTTTATGGTAATGTTTTTTCATTGTATGATATTGATATTATGTAAATGATAATTCATTGGAGCATAGAAATTTTTAACTCTTAGAATTGACTTCACAAAATTATTTAGTTAATTGATTTTCCTATTAGTTGTTTTCGGTAACCAAATTTGTTTGATTGGATTTGTAGATTAGTTTCTACACCGTTACTGGATCAGTAGCGTCCTAAACGAGGGAAAAAATGGCGGTGGATTTATATAGCAGGGAATGCTATATTTATTTCGCCAAAATTGATCCATCGCCATGGTAAATATAAACGTATTCTCTCAGATTTTGGGACTCGTAGATCGGAACATTTTCAAAAAATTGGTTCACGAACATCAATCTGACAAACATCACAAGGGCATCAACAGTTGGACGCATTTTGTGAGCATGCTATTCTGCCATCTCTCTTCGGCAGATTCGGTTCGTGACATTTCTAATGGACTCCGCAGCACTACTGGCAACATGAA
>NZ_PEBA01000014.1:0-52349 GCF_002734235.1 Sphingobacterium sp. 1.A.5 | reverse complement strand
GGTTCATGTTGCCAGTAGTGCTGCGGAGTCCATTAGAAATGTCACGAACCGAATCTGCCGAAGAGAGATGGCAGAATAGCATGCTCACAAAATGCGTCCAACTGTTGATGCCCTTGTGATGTTTGTCAGATTGATGTTCGTGAACCAATTTTTTGAAAATGTTCCGATCTACGAGTCCCAAAATCTGAGAGAATACGTTTATATTTACCATGGCGATGGATCAATTTTGGCGAATTAAATATAGCATTCCCTGCTGTATAAATCCACCGCCATTTTTTCCCTCGTTTAGGACGCTACTGTCCCAAAATAGAGGTTCTTAGCGCTATGTCAATCTCATTGATATTTTTTAAACTGGAAATTTCAACAATATTCTTCCACGTAACAGGATTTGGATTTTTCAGTAAATGCTGTTTCCATGTTTCATTTAAGTCTTCTTCCCAAAAATTTTCGAGCGTGTAATTTGAAGAATCTAAAATTTGTGCAAATGGATTTAATGAAACAAATACTGTATCAAATATTCCTTCATAATATTTTAGGATTGGAATATCCGCTGGTGGGCCTATAGTATGTCGGTCCATTGAAGGTAATTTCCTGTTTTCTTTCATACATCTTTAAAATATTGTAAACAGCTGAAATCTATTTTTTTGACTAATCTAATATAATCAATAATAGATTAACAGGAACGAATCAAAAAGAAATATTAGTTAATAACTATTGAAATTTTTTGGTTTGTTTATATATTGAATTTCAAATAAAATTCGTTTATTAAGTAAAAAAATTATGCCTTGGAATCCAGAAATATACAATCGTTATAAAGATATTCGTTTTAAGCCTTTTTATGACCTTCTATCCTTAATTGAGGAGGTTCCAGATATGAAGGGGATAGATTTGGGATGTGGAACCGGTGAACAAACGGCTACCATAACCCATCGATTTAAGAGTGCTAGTATTTTAGGAATTGATTCTTCTGATGAAATGTTGGAAAAATCAAAGGAATATGAAAACAACAGGTTAAAATTCCAGCTTCAAAGCATAGAAGATGCTGTTCATTCGGATACTAAATGGGATTTGGTTTTCAGTAATGCGGCATTGCAATGGTTGGACAATCATCAGGAATTATTTCCTAAGGTGATTAATCTGTTAAATCCCGATGGTCAACTGGCTATTCAAATGCCTGTACAAACTGACAATGTGTTAAATCAACTGCTTCTTGAATTGGTACAGGAAGAACGATACGCAAAGTTATTTAATAATTTTGTTCGTGAATCTCCTGTTTTGTCTATGGATGAATATGCACAAATACTATTTGAAAATGATATTGAAGAAATAGACATCATGCAAAAAGTATATCCAATAATTGGGGAGAACGCCGACCAATTATTGGAGTTTATTTCGGGATCAGCACTTATTCCTTATCTAGAATTATTGGAAGGGGAGGAGAAGACAAATTTTGTGACAGCCTATAAAGAAAAGATTGAAAATCACTTCCATAAATATCCGGCAATTTATGCTTTCAAAAGACTATTAATATATGGAAGAAAGGGTTGAGGCAAATAAATTGAAATAGGGTATTATATCAACAATTATGTCGTTGTTAATAATAAAATTTCAAAAAATGAAATAATCATATTATCTTGAGTTGAATTTATAATTCAAGCCCTATGAAAAATTTATTGTCAATAATTACATTTTGTTTTTTGACAAGTATTGTTTTTGGTCAGGAACATTTAAACAAGACTACAAGAATCTATGGCGTTGTTATTGATTCTGAAAGTTATTTGCCAATCAAAGATGTCAAAATATCTTACAATAATAAAGTGCTAACCTCCACAAACAAGGATGGTTTTTTCGAGAGTGATATCAATTTTAATTCATCTTCGAAAGATGGTTTAAAAGTGATGTTTAGTAAGCCTGGATTCAACAATATCAATTCAATGGAAAAATGGGAGCCATCCTTGTACAAAAATGGTGTTAATTATTTGGTTGGATTGAAATCAGGCAATAACAAAGGGTTTACAGATGTTTCTCCAGGTGATTTATCTTATGATCAAACCCTTGATAAACTTGAAGATATAAAAAAGAAAAAGCATTTTAAAGATAGATTGGCTCAAATTCGTCTGAATAATGAAAATTCATTTTTTGAAATTGATGAGCATTATTATATTTTGAGCAACACGAGTTGGCTTGAAGTCGGTAGTCCTGAGGATTCTATTCGCATAAATGATAAGAAAACAATTGTAGCGAGTGAGCTAAATTCTGTAATTAATCGCAGCCAAATTGTAGCGATGACTCCAGATGAATTCGAAGTTGGTGTTTACCGCCTTACTACGAAAAAACAGTAATCAGCAAGTATTAATTTTCATTCATACCTATAGCTTTCAATAAAATGAAAGCTTTTTGATTTTTGCGGATTTATATTCATAAAAATTAATAAATTTACCCCTAAATTATTATTAGTCAATAAATCGGAATTAGCTGCAGCAAATAATGAATGGAAATAAACTCAATGATTTATCAATTGACAAGCTCTATAAAGCAAAAAAGAAAAATAAGAGACTTCTGAATTTGCATTTATTTTTATTCGGTTTTTTTTCGATGATAAGTCTATATGTATATTTAGTAGATGAATTCAAAATCTATTTATTATTTCCTTTGATATTCCTGATTATAACATTGACATATTGGAAGAATATTAATAGTATCAATACAGAAATTAGGTTTAGACGTAACAAGGAGTAAATTTACTCATATTTAATAGTATCTAAGCATGAATTAGAAACAAGCTATTTGTCAAATAATTTATATTATGTTAAATAGATGTTTTTAAATACTCACCTCTTTATACAGAAAAAGCTTCATTATATTATAGTGAAGCTTTTTCATTTTTTGTTTACTTGTTTGTTTATTATAAAATAGCTGCTGCTACAGTTATGTTTGTCCTAGGATCTATAATAATAGCTCTAGAGTTTTCTAAGAATTCATTTTGTTTATCAAAGATGATTTCATCTGCAGATTTAATAACCACACGGCCAATATCATTTAGTCCGATTGATTGATTGTATAATTGTTCTTGATTATGAATATCATATTTGAATAATATTTCTGGGATTTTAATTTTGCTGACTTTAGAGTGCGTTTGTAATAGATATATTTGGCTCGTGTCCAATTCCTTATTTTCAAACCATGATATGTTGGCTTCAAAAGATTTTTCAGTTCTTGCTGGATGGTTAGCGCTTATAATATAATCACCTCTTGAAATATCTATTTCATCCTGTAAATGTACAATAACGGAAGATCCGTTTTGAGCTTCTTGCAATTGTTCTCCGTTTAATTCGATGGACTTTATCCTTGTTCTAGAGCCATTAGGAAGTACCAACACCTCTTCTCCTACTGTTAGCCCCTCTCCTAACACTCGACCGGCATACCCTCTATAATCGTGTAAATCAGCACTTTGAGGTCTAACCACCCATTGAACTGGAAATCTCCAACCTTGATTTTTAGCCTCTACAAATTCAATTTCTTCCAAATAATTCAATAATGATGCTCCATGGTACCAAGGCATTCTTTGGGATTTATTGACAATATTATCGCCTTTTAGGGCTGAAACTGGAATAAAATCAACATCTTCTAATCCTAAACGGTTTGCCAGCGCTAAATAATCGGTTTTAATGTTTTCAAATACTGCCAATTCATAATCGACCATATCCATTTTATTCACACAAACCAATACTTTTTTCAGGCCCAATAATTTGGCTATAAATGAGTGTCTTTTAGTTTGTTCTATAACACCTTTTCTAGCATCAATTAAGATAATAATTAAGTCAGAATTTGATGCACCTGTCACCATATTTCTGGTATACTGAATATGACCTGGGGCATCTGCTATTATAAAGTTTCTTTTGTCGGTCTGGAAATATTTATAGGCTACATCGATTGTAATTCCTTGTTCCCTTTCCGCTTTTAGACCGTCCGTTAGAATTGCCAGATCAATAGTTCCATCATCATTTTTTCGATTTGCTTTTTGGATAGCTTCTAATTGATCATCTAAGATTGAATTGGTATCGTATAAGAGCCTACCAATCAAAGTACTTTTTCCATCATCTACCGATCCTGCAGTTAAGAATTTCAATATATTCATTTTCTTAATTTTAATAGTCTTTAAAAATACCCTTGTTTTTTACGATCCTCCATGGCAGCTTCTGATACTTTATCATCAAGTCTTGCACCTCTTTCACTGACTGTTGAAGCTTTTATTTCATCGATGATATTATCCAGCTCCACAGCTATTGAATCGACAGCAGCAGTACAGGTCATATCCCCTACAGTCCTAAATCTCACTGATTTATGTTCTACTATATCAGCATCGTCGATTTGCAGAACTGGATCAGCTGCCATCCACTGACCATTTCTAAAGACTACATCTCTTTTATGAGAGAAATAGATAGAAGGCAGGGCAATTTTCTCTCTTTTTATATAATTCCAAACGTCTAGCTCAGTCCAGTTAGAAATTGGGAAAACACGCACATTTTCACCTTTTTGGATCTTCCCATTAAAAATATTCCATAACTCAGGTCTTTGTCTTTTTGGGTCCCATTGTCCAAAGTCATCTCTTACAGAGAAAATTCTTTCTTTTGCACGAGCCTTTTCTTCATCTCTCCGAGCTCCACCAATACAGGCATCGAAACCATTTTTTTCGATCGTTTCTAAAAGAGTTACTGTTTGCAATGCATTTCTGCTTGCATTCTTTCCTTTTTGCTCAACAACTTTTCCGGAGTCGATACTGTCTTGAACATATCCAACAATTAGTTTTTCACCAATTTCATTGATGAGCCAATCTCGGAATTGAATTGTTTCTGGAAAATTATGACCAGTATCAATATGTACAAGAGGAAAAGGAAATTTTCCTGGTCTAAAAGCTTTTTTTGCTAAATGCACCAATGTGATTGAATCTTTTCCACCTGAAAACAGAAGTGCTGGATTTTCGAATTGTCCGGCCACTTCTCTCAATATATATATAGCTTCCGCTTCTAAATGATCTAAGTAATCCATTTTTTAAAATATTATTTATGTGTCACATGTAACCCACACTCCTTTTTAGATTGGTCTTCCCACCACCATCTACCAGCGCGAAAATCCTCACCATCTTGCACTGCTCTTGTACAAGGTTGGCAACCAATGCTTATAAAACCCTTATCATGTAATGGATTATAAGGTACATAATTGGTCTTTAGGTAACTTTCTACCTCTTTCAAAGTCCAATTATAGAGTGGATGGATTTTAATAATTTGATTAACCTCATCCCATTCCACGTTCTCCATTTGGTCCCTATTCTGCGATTGTTCAGCACGTATGCCCGTAATCCAAACTTTGAAGCCTGCGATTGCCCGTTTCAAAGGTTCTATTTTTCTAATTTGACAGCATTCTTTTCTGTCTTCAACAGAATTATAAAAACTGGAAGGTCCTTTTTCTTCCAATAATCTTTCTACAGATTGAGAATTTGGATAGTAAGCTTTGATTTTTAACTTATATAAGTCTAAAGTTCTGTTCCACACGTAATATGTTTCTGGAAATAATCTGCCAGTATCCAAAGTAAAGATGGATACTTTAGATTTTTGTTCCGCTATCATATGAGTGATAACCTGATCTTCAATTCCAAATGAAGTTGAAAAAACAGCGTCTTGTCCAAAATGCTCATCAATATATTGTATTATTGATCGAGCATCCGCTCCTTTTAATTCTGATTTAATTTGCTCGATCATATTCATTTTTGATTACTAATTGTTCCGTATGCGCATTTAACACCTCTATTTTTTGTTTTAGATCCCCTTGAATTTGATTTCTCAGATCCGACATCAGGTTCAAAGTTTCTTCTATCTCTTCGGGCAATAATTCATTTAAGAATTCTTTAAGTCTTTTAGCGATTGTGGGAGATTTACCATTGGTAGAAATCCCTATTTTCAAATTACCTTTTCGAACAACAGATCCGAGATAAAAATCACATAATGATGGCTTGTCAGCAACATTCAAAAGGATATGATGTTTTGTACATAATTCTCTAACTTGATTATTCAATTTCGGATTATTTGTTGCTAGTATAACTAGTTGTTTTTCAAACAAATCAACTGGACTAAATGAACGATTAGATAATTCAATTAACGGTTTATCAGCAATGAATTCATAAAATTCCGTTGAAACTTTTTCGGCTACGACTTTAACTCTTGCATCGGGAGAATTGGATATTATAGCTTGAATTTTTTCCAATCCAACGGGTCCTGCTCCGACAAGCAAAGTTTGGACTTGATCAAGTTTAATATATATTGGAAAAAGAGTATTCATTAAAATTCTAATACTTGTATTTCTTCTTTAATCTGTTCAAACTCGAGATGTTTTGCAACTACCTCTCCCAATACTATGATTGCCGGCACCCCAATTGCTGAGGCTTGAGCTTTTTCCAGGATATTTTCTACTCTGCCCAGAACAATTTTCTCATTTGGAAGAGAACCGTTTTGTATTAATGCAATTGGGAGTTCTCCTTTCCCATTATCAGTATACAAATCAATGATTTCCTTTAACTTAGCATATCCCATCAAAACAACCACTGTAGCATTAGTGTTTACAGCTTTGTATAAATCTTCTGATAAAAATCCTGCTTTCGTTGCGCCAGTTATTACCCAAAAAGATTCAGAAATTCCTCTATAAGTCAATGGAATTTGTTGCAGTCCGGTTAGGCTTATTGATGAAGAAAGTCCGGGCACAACGGCTGTAGGAATATTGAATTGTCTAACGTAATCAATTTCTTCACCACCTCGGCCAAATACAAATGGATCACCGCCTTTAAGCCTTACGACATGTCCATGTGTCAATGCATAATCAACTAGTAATTGGTTGATCTGTTCCTGTGAAGTAGATAATTGTTCAGCTCTTTTGCCTACATATATTTTCGTACAATTCTCATCTGCTAATTCTAGCAATTCTTCATTTACTAGTGCATCATATAATATTACGTCAGCATTTTGAATGGCTTTTATCCCTTTTAATGTAATAAGTTCAGGATCCCCTGGACCTGCACCTACTAAAGTTACAAATGGTTTAATTTCCTTCATTTCTCTCCTCTCTTATTGGTTAACTAATCGCCATTCTTCCCTGCGCGCTTTTGCTTCAAGACAAAAAGCTCTTGCTTGTAAAATGTAGGTTTTTGCAAATTCTTCAGATGGCTCAAATTTATTTATTTGAAACACACGGTCTGTAAAAGAAGATGAAAATTGAAAATAATCTTCATTTACATAATGTACATCAAACTCTTGTATTACAGCAGATTGTGTGGAAGCATTTATCCCTTTGTCTAACAACAATGCTTTTGCTGTCCAAACAAATGCACTATAAGCATGATAAATAGCATCTGCATATTGATTTTTCTCTAATGCTACCTCAGCGAGATCAATTTTTTCTTCAGCTTCCAACAACAAGGTTGCCACTAAATCAATTACTACACCCGCACATTCACCCACACCGATTGCAGTTTCAAAAGTTTCTTCATGTCCCCAATCGATGTGTTCATCTGCAGTCAGATTAGTCAGGTCTGCCAAAGGTTTTAAAAGTTTATAAAAATAGTCCTTTCCTTGTTGTTCGTAATATGCTAGGAACTTCTGATCTACTAGTTTATTTTGCTTAAAATCAGTAAGTATAAAGTCAACTACTTGAAGAACTCTTTTAGTAGGGACTTTGATTACACGTTCTGCCACTTTTCCTTTACCATCACCTAATGTTCCTCCACCGATCATCACTTGAGCGGCAGGAACTACATTTCCATTTACTTTTACAGAACTACCATGAAAACCGATATGAGCCAAACCGTGTTGACCACATGAATTCATACAGCCTGAAATTTTAATTTTCAGTTCTTTTTCTGTGATAAAATCTTGGTGAAATTCATGGATATAATTTTCTAGGACACGGGCCATTTCAGTTGAATTGGAAATTCCTAGATTACAAGTGTCAGTTCCTGGGCAAGTTGTTATGTCGGCTGTACTATTATAACCTGGTTTCGCAAAGCCTAAGCTTAATAATAAATTATAGATAGCAGGTAATGATTCCTTTCTAGCATACTTAAACAGAAGATTTTGATCTTGAGTTATACGAATGTCATCAGCAATATGCTTTCTTAGGCCATCAACCAATTTACGAGCCTTTTGAGTTGAGATGTCTCCAGTTTGGATATTAGCATATACTCCAAAATATCCTTTTTGTTTTTGTTCGAACGTATTTGTAGCCTTCCAAAGTTCAAATCCAAGCAAATCCTCTGGAACTTCCTCTTGAATTAGATCTTTTGGTGCAACAGGTTGCTGTATTGATTCTCTATCAACAATTACTTTTTTGTTTTTAATGGCTATTTTTTCTTCTTCAATTAGGTTTAAGACCGTGTCTAAGCCTAATTTTTGAACTAAATATTTAAACCTAGCTTTATTTCTGTTATTTCTTTCTCCGTTTCTGTCGAATACACGCAAGGTTGCTTCTATATAAGGAATAAAATCATCCTCATGCAAGAAATCATAAACTTCGTGGGCCAATATTGGTTGAGCTCCTAGCCCACCACCAAGCATCACTTTAAACCCTCTGATTTCTTCTCCATTAACAACCTTTATCTTGGGGATGAAACCAAAGTCATGGATATAAGAGAATGCGGTATCCTTGTCACTGGATGAAAATGACATTTTGAATTTCCTGCCCATTTCGGCACATACGGGGTTTCTCAAGAAATATTCGAATGTTTTTTGTGCATATGGTGAAACATCGAATGGTTCATCAGGGTCAATTCCTGATGTTGGAGAAGCAGTAACATTTCGAACAGTATTCCCACAGGCTTCCCTTAATGTTATATCATCTTCAGCAAGTTTTGCCCATAATTCTGGAGTTTTGTCCAGACTAACATAATGAATTTGTATGTCTTGTCTTGTAGTTAAATGCAGATTTTTGCTAGCATATTCATCCGAGATATCGGCGATTTTTAGAATTTGTTTAAACGTAATTCTTCCAAAAGGCAATTTAATTCTCACCATTTGTACACCGGCCTGTCTCTGGCCATAAACTCCTCTCGCTAAACGCAAGGATCTGAATTTTTCTTCGGGTAATTCCCCTTGTTGAAAAGCTCTTATTTTCTTTTCTAGTTCGATTATTTCCTGTTCCACCACAGGATTTTCTAATTCTGTCCTAAAGCTCTGCATTCTCTCTTCTATTATTAAAAAGGCAAATAAACACCCCTTTGTTTAGGTTATCGTTAATGTTTCTTTGACAAATGTATAAAATAATTATAAAATAACTATACAAAGTCTACCAAATTACTATATATTTGTGTAATTAATCAAAAATAATGTTCAAAAAGGGTCTATATATTTATATTAAAACATTGTCATTCAGTATTTTATTGATTTTTGTAACATTTTCTTGTTCTCCAAAAATTGATCAGGGGTATGATAAGGAGAAAGGATTTATAGGCACTATTTCGATTTCAGGTGCTTTTGCACTTTACCCTATTGCAGTATTATGGAGCGAAGATTTCAAAAAAATACATCCGAATGTCCGCTTCAATATTTCTGCTGGAGGAGCAGGAAAAGGAATATCAGATGTATTATCGAATATGGTTGATATAGGTTTAGTTTCTAGGGATCTTCATCCTATTGAGCTTGAACGGGGAGCTTTTCCAATCATAGTTGCCAATGATGCTGTGATTGGCACCTTAAACAGTGCGCATCCAAACATCGATGAATTATTGAAGCGGGGCTTGAGCCAAAAAGAGTTGAAAGGTATATTTATAACGGGGAGTATCAAAAAATGGAGCGATATAGAACCGGGTTTTGTAAATAAGAATATAGAGGTTTACGTTCGATCTGATGCTGCTGGAGCTGCTGAAACATGGGCAAAATATTTAGGAGGTACACAGGAAGAACTGAAGGGCGTTGGCATTTTTGGGGATCCAGGACTCGCCCAAGCAATAAAAGATAACCCTTTAGCCATAGGATTCAACAATATCAATTATGTATTTGATTTGAAAACAAAGAAGACTACAGATAACATTGTTGCTTTACCTCTTGATGTCAATTCGGATCATAAAATTGATGAAAATGAGAGTTTTTACACAGAATTGGACAGTCTTACGAATGCTGTTGCCTTAGGTAAATATCCTTCACCGCCATCCAGAGAGTTGATGTTTGTCTTAAACAAAAATCAACAGTCCAAATTAATGGCGGAATTCGTTCGTTTTGTCATGTCGCCAAAACAGCAGGGTTATCTATTGGAGAATGGATTTGTTCCATTAGAAAAGGAATTAATAAATAAAGAAATCAATAAACTATCGGCGAGTGAATTATAGATTAATAAAAGACAAAATAATTAGAAATCTATCGGGGCTTTTATTGGGAATTAGTCTTGTTGTGATTTTGGCCATTGTCATAGGTTTGAGTATAAAATCTGAGCCATTAATCACTACAGAATCCATTTGGACCATCCTTGGGAGCAGTATTTGGTCACCAATGAAAGGCAATTTTGGTTTCTTACCTTTTATTATGGGTACGGTATGGGTCACATTGATATCTTTAATTATAGCCGTTCCCTTATGCTTGGCAGCATCTGTTTATTTAGTGGAATACGCTGGAAATAGATTGAGAAACTTTGTACTCCCATTGGTTAATATCCTTGCTGCCATTCCGCCTGTTTTATATGGGGTTTGGGGGGTATTATTTGTGGTTCCATTGATTGGAAATTATGTAGCTCCCATTTTTGGGATTAGCACGACAGGATATTCGGTTTTTTCTGGCGGAATTGTACTTGCTGTGATGATTTTTCCGATAATGGTGAGTATCATGGTGGAAGTATTACAGACCATTCCTAAGGAACTGCGATCTGTTTCTCTGTCATTAGGAGCTACTAAATTAGAGACAATTCAAAAAGTAATATTAAAGAAAGCTCGTCCAGGCATTATGGCAGCGATTGTATTGGCAGTTTCAAGAGCCTTTGGAGAAACTATAGCGGTTTTAATGGTTTGTGGGAATATCCCAAAGATACCCCAGTCGTTATTTGATGCAGGTTATCCTCTCCCAGCATTAATTGCCAATAATTTTGGAGAAATGATGTCTATCCCATTATATGATTCTGCATTGATGTTTGCGGCATTGTTGCTATTTGTGATCATTCTAGGCTTTAATTTAATTTCACGAGGCATTTTAAAGAAAATGGAGACCAAAAACATATGAGTAATATCCAAAGAAGGCTGAGAAAGGAGAAAATTGCCAAGGTCTTAATGCAAGCATCTGGAATAATTATTACAGGTTCTTTATTTTTTATTATAGGTACGATTCTTTATAAGGGTCTTCCCTATTTGAGTTTGGATATGATTACCAAAACACCCCAGGGTGGTTTTTATATTGGAAAGGAAGGCGGCATATTGAATGCTATTCTTGGTTCTCTATACTTGGCTGGGCTATCTACATTATTAGCAACGTTGATAGGAATTCCTATTTGTATTTATTTGAATGTTTATGCAAAGAAAGGGTCTAAAATCTCTAACTTTTCGAAGCTGATATTTGATGTATTGTTTGGTATTCCGTCTATTGTTTATGGCGCCATAGCCTTTAGTATTATGGTATGGCTTGGTGTCAGGGCATCTTTGATTGGCGGAGTTATTACTATTACTTTATTAACTATTCCAATTGTTGTTCGAACCATTGATGAACTGATTCAGACGATTCCAGGGGATTTGAACCATATTACAACTTCACTTGGCGCTACTCGCTGGGAATCTGCCAAAGTAATGCTAACCTACATCAAACCGGGGTTGTTTACTGCAATTCTGTTGGCTTTTGGAAGAGCTATCGGAGATGTTGCAGGTGTATTATTGACGACAGGTTTTAGTGATAACATTCCATTATATCTAGACGAGCCTACTGCGACTTTGCCTTTAGCTATATTTTTTCAATTAAGCAGTCCAATACCTGAGGTACAAGGCCGCGCCTATGCTTCAGCACTTATTTTAACAATCATCATTTTAGTTATCGTTATATGTACGCAATACCTAGCATCGAAACAGAAAAAGCATCGGGTATAATCCATCAGGTTAACCCACATATACAGATCAAGGATTTAAATGTTTATGTAGAAGATCAGCATATTCTAAAAAACATCAATCTTGAGATTCCCAATAATTGTATTACATCCATTATTGGACCATCTGGTTGTGGCAAAACAACTTTGCTGAAGACCTTAAACCGGCTATTGGATGATTCTACTGACGTTCAAGTCACAGGGTCAGTTTTAGTGAATGGTGAGGATATTTATGGTCCGAATGCTGAGGTAACCCATATACGCAAAAAAATGGGATTGCTCTCCCAAAAACCTTTTCCACTGCCTATGTCAATTTTTGACAACATTGCATATGGACCGAGGATACACGGGAACAGAGATAAGAAATCATTAAAAAATATTGTGGAGCAGCAGCTCAAAAATGTTGGTTTGTGGGAGGAAGTTAAAGATAGACTTGATAGTTCGGCGTCTAAACTTTCAATAGGTCAGCAGCAAAGGCTTTGTTTGGCTCGAGGTTTAGCTGTAGAACCGGAAATTATTCTTGGGGATGAATCTACCTCTGCACTAGATCCAATTTCTACACAAGTAATCGAGAATCTTCTAATTGATTTAAAACAAGATTATACAATCGTATTGGTAACTCATATCTTGCGTCAGGCTCGACGGGTATCGGATTATATCTTATTTCTTTACAATGGTGAAGTTGTAGAATTTGGAAAATCAGAACAAATATTGTTGAGTCCACAACATGATATTACTCGACAATATGTCAAAGGCTTTATTTCATAATCATTAATAGAAAAAGGAGCTGTTTTTATTTTTCAGCTCCTTTCCTATTATATTTTGATTATCTAACTTCTAGTTTCGCCTTCAGGCCCTTCTTCGATCACTTCAGCAATCTCTTCTAAACCATCTTCATCAGAATCTTTCCTGAACGGAGCTGCTTCATCAAATTCACCTTCCCATTTTGCAACCACGACAGTTGCCAAACAGTTACCAATCACATTCACTGATGTTCTTGCCATATCCATCAGCTCATCAATACCAAGAATAGCAGCGATAACAAAAACTGGGAGTCCAAACTGGTCAGCGGTTGCAATTAAAATAATCAATGAGGCTCTAGGTACAGCAGCTACCCCTTTTGAAGTAATCATAAGGGTGAATGCAATCATTAATTGTTGACCGAATGACAGATCAATTCCGGCTGCTTGCGCAACAAATATTGAGGCTAACGAAAGATATAAAGATGTTCCATCGAGATTAAAGCTGTATCCGGTAGGAATAACAAAAGATACGATTTTCCGCGGCACACCGAATTTTTCCATTGCGCTCATTGCTTTAGGCAATGCTGCATCAGAGCTTGTTGTTGCAAATGCTATAGATACCGGTTCTTTAATTGCATTTATAAATTGTTTTACAGGAACTTTTAAATACAGTGCCACCGGCAATAATACACCAGCCAAGAAGAATATCAATGCTAGATATAATGTTGCCAATAACATAAATAGATTTTTCAGGATATCAACGCCGAGGTGTCCGACGGTATATGCCATTGCTGCGCCGACACCAATTGGAGCAAATAACATCACCAGATTGGTGAACTTAAACATCGCTTCAGAGAGGGATTCTGTAAAATCCACAAAGGGTTTTCGTTTTTTCTCGTCCACCATTGCTAGTCCAATACCGAAGATAACAGCAAATACGACAATTTGAAGTACCTTGTTTTCATAGACTGATTTTACAATGTTTTCAGGGAAAGTATCTCTAAAGAATGCTGTGAAATTATATAACCAATGTGCACTTTCATCGATGTGTTCAAGGGCCAATTTATCAGTTTCAGAAACGGCTGAAGTTTTGGGTAATTCTTCATGCGGCATATGTTCAATATCAATACCTACTCCTGCTTGAGTTAGGTTAATCGCACCTAGTCCTATGAAAATGGCACAAGTTGTAGCACAAAAGAAATAGAGCATTGATTTCCAGGCCATTCGACCTACTTGTTTTAGGTCTGAATGTCCAGCAATACCGAAAACTAATGTTGAGAATAGGATTGGTCCAACGATTGTTTTGACTAATTTGATGAAACCTTGGCTTAAAGGTTGGAGCGCTTTGGCTACATCAGGAAAATCTAGACCAACAAAAATACCTAAAACCATACAGGTCAAGATCCAGGTTGTTAAGCCTTTACGAACGATTGCATTTAGAATTAAGACTGCAGCTGTTATCCAGCGAACAATCATCATTACAGATGGAGGAATTGCAACTAAGTCAAATTCATAAAGTAGAGTTAATATTGAGGCTATTGCTATTGTAATTAGCAAAATATATCCCGTGTTTTTCTTCGACATGCAGATTATTTAGGGTTATTTATTTCTTTTTTCACTTTTTATGACGAACAAAAATAAAAAAATAGAGCTGCAAACCAAATAAATTACTCTAATGTATCTTTTGTTTGACTCATTATGAAAAGAATTTTATTTCTTAAAATGTTGGGATTAAGAAAATTAATTCAAAAAAATGTTTTTTGAGTAAATTTCATGAAACAGCATAAAAAAAGCCACCTGAAAGATCAGGTGGCTATAAAAATATTTTTTATTATTTATTCAGCGTGTAACCAAGCTTTTTTAGCTAATAATTCGTCTTCAGATTCACGCACATCTTCATCTTCTACACAGCAGTCTACCGGGCAAACAGCTGCACATTGAGGTTCATCGTGAAAACCCACACATTCTGTACATTTATCAGAAACAATATAATATACTTCATTGGAGATCGCTTGTTGCGATTCATTTGCATCAAGAGTCACTCCTTCGCCAAAATCTATAACACCATCCAATGCGGTACCGTCAGAAAATTTCCAACTTACCCCTGCATCATAGATTGCATTATTTGGGCATTCTGGTTCACATGCCCCACAATTTATACACTCGTCAGTAATTTTAATTGCCATTTATGTCCTTACAATAAAATAATAAACTAATTTTGCACTTTCAAAGTTAGTACTAATGCTATACACTGTAAAATAAAAGTATACAAAATTAGTAGTTATTTACTTTGATATGGCAAATATACAGCAAAAAAACTACAGAATAATTCTAAATAGCAAGATTTTGACAAGAGAAACTAGAATATCAGCATTTGTAAAATTAGGAGAATACCTAAAATCTAAAGAACTCAGAGAGTCTCCATTTTTAGAAAACATAGTACATAGAAATGCCTGGTTTACAAGAGATAATGTATTGCAACAGATCAATGCCATTTCTTCAAATTTGACTGGCGATAAACTTGAGAATTGGTTAAGAGAGGTCCCTAATCATAATATTGATAAATCTGTAGGTCTAGTATTAGCAGGAAACCTGCCTTTGGTTGGGTTTCATGATATTATGACGGTTTTGTTAGCAGGTTTTAAGGCTCAAATCAAAGTTTCGTCGGATGATGCTGGTCTCACGAAGTTTATTTTAGACCATTTATTTGAAATTGAACCACTATTTAAAGAAAGGGTTCAATTTGTAGAGAAATTGGAGCATTATGATTTAGTCATAGCTACTGGCAGTAATAACTCTGCCAGATATTTTGAATATTATTTCGGGAAGAAACCAAATATAATCAGGAAAAACCGAAACTCAATCTCTGTTCTTTCTGGACATGAGACTGCTGAAGAATTAAAGGATTTGGGGCATGATATTTTTGACTATTTTGGTTTAGGATGTCGTTCCGTATCCAAAATATTTATTCCATTGGATTACAATATTCCAAACTTGTTGGATAATTTCGAATCTTTTCAAGGCATAAAAGACCATACAAAATATAACAATAACTATGATTTCAATAAATCTATTTATTTAATTAATAGGAATAAGCATTTTGACAATGGTTTTTTACTTTTAAAAGAAGATGAGAGCTTGGCCTCTCCCCTTGCTGTTGTACACTTTGAATATTATGATTCGATAGAAAAAGTAGAAGAATATATTAATTCTCATCGAGATGAGATTCAATGTGTGACTACGGAAATGGATTTAAACAAGGTTGATGTTCCTGTTTTTCCATTGGGATCGAGCCAACATCCTTCTTTAGATGATTATGCGGATAATATCAACACTTTATCATTTTTATTGAATAACCAATAATTAGCTTTTATTGCCGTTATATGAGTATGAATTCGTAAAAAATTATAATTTTGTTTGACTATGTATGTAATAAAAGTTAAAGGTGTTGCAAAAATCCCGGATTATGTTCAGTTGCGGGACGATTCATTTACACTTTTGGCATATTTCCGCGTGGATAGGCCAGACAAATCATTAGATAAAATCGGCTTGGGTGACAGAGCAGACTATATTATGGATATAGTTAAGGAGTTACCTTTCGGCCAAATTAAGAAAATCGACTTATAAATACCATGAGAGAAACGAATACAGTTATCAAACTTAAACATGTAGATATCTATCAACAAAAACATCTTGTACTTTCTGACGTGAACCTTGATATCGCACAAGGAGAGTTCCTATACTTAATAGGGCAATCGGGTTCAGGTAAGAGTAGTTTATTAAAAATCATTTATGGTGATTTATATATTGCTACAGGAGAAGGCATGATAGCTGGTTTTGATTTAAAGAAACTTCACGAGAATGATGTTCCATATCTAAGGCGCAAGCTTGGTATTGTCTTTCAAGATTTTCATTTATTGAATGACCGTACTGTTGAGAAGAACTTAGAATTTGCTTTAAAAGCTACTGGCTGGAGGGAAAAAGCTCAGATTGAGAATAGGATTATTGATGTTTTGGAAAAAGTAGGTCTTCGTTCAAAATTGAAGAAAATGCCTCATGAATTATCCGGTGGTGAGCAACAACGTGTTGTTATTGCTAGGGCCTTATTGAACAATCCTGAAATCATATTGGCGGATGAGCCGACAGGGAATTTGGATCCTGCTACTTCCGAGGAGATTGTTTTATTATTACGTGATATTGCTGCTTCAGGCACTGCTGTTTTGATGGCTACTCACGATTACCAAATTATTAGAAATATGCCTGCACGCATCCTCAAAACCGCTGATGGTGCGTTGCATGACAATGTCAGCATCTAATTCTGACAATAGCACATTCTATCCGACAATATTGCTAGTGTTTTACGCAAACACTGACAGCCTGTCGGATTTTTTTTGTTGGCAAAAAAATTGATGTTATCGAAGTTAAGGTTACACAAACAATATTATAGGAGATGATAAACGAGAACGAGAATATTCAAGACCCAGAAATGAACAATTCGGAGGAGAATGTAGAACAAGGCACTTCAGCGACAGATGAACTAACAAATAAACTAAATGAATCAAACGACAAATATGCTCGTTTGGTTGCTGAGTTTGACAACTATAAGAAAAGAACAGCAAAAGAAAAGATTGATTTAATGCAATCTGCTGGAAAAGATGTAATCCTAAAATTATTACCTGTTGTGGACGATTTCGACCGTTCCTTGAGTTTCATGAAAGATGTTCCAGAGGATGATCCTATGAAGCAAGGAATAGACTTGGTTTACCACAAATTGAAAAAAACAATGGAACAACTTGGAGTTAGGGAGATTGATGTTGTTGGACAACCATTCGATCCTGAATTCGAAGAAGCCATTACCTTAATACCTGCACCTACCCCAGATTTAAAAGACAAGGTTATTGATGTTATAGAAAAAGGATATACTTTAAATGACAGCGTAATCAGATTTGCAAAAGTAGTAGTAGGTCAATAAATATAAAAGATGTCAAAAAGAGATTATTATGATGTTCTTGGTGTTAGCAGAACTGCTGAAGTTACTGAGATCAAAACATCTTATCGTAAATTAGCTATAAAATATCACCCGGATAAGAATCCAGGCGACAAAGAGGCTGAGGACAAATTTAAAGAAGCTGCTGAAGCCTATGAGGTATTAAGCAATCCTGAGAAAAGAAGGCGTTATGATCAGTTTGGCCATGCGGGTAATTCTGCATCTGGCTACGGTGGTGGCGGCATGAACATGGATGATATCTTCAGTCAGTTTGGCGATATATTCGGTGGCGGCAATCCTTTTGAAAGTTTCTTTGGTGGTGCTGGTGGTTCACGCGGTGGCCGTAGAGTACAAAGGGGCACAAACCTTAGGATTAAGGTTAAGTTGACATTGGAGGAGATTGCTAAAGGAGTTGAGAAAAAAGTTAAAGTCAACAAACAGGTAAAATGTAATACTTGTGATGGTACAGGAGCAAAAGACAAAAACTCTTATCATACCTGTAATACTTGTGGCGGATCAGGATCTGTAAGGCGTGTGACCAATACCATATTAGGTCAAATGCAAACAACTAGTACTTGTCCAACATGTAATGGTGAAGGAGTTGAAATTACTGCGAAATGTACTTCATGTAAAGGTGAAGGATTAGTACGCGGAGAAGAAACAATTTCGATCAATATTCCGGCAGGTGTAAGTGAAGGCATGCAGCTTTCTATGAGTGGCAAAGGAAATGCTGCGCCTAGAGGCGGTATTCCTGGAGATTTAATCATCCTTGTTGAAGAAGTACCTCATGAAACTTTGAAACGCGATGGAATCAATGTTATTTATGATTTATATATAAATTTTGCTGACGCGGCATTGGGTACAAGTGTTGAAATTCCTACTATAGATGGCAAAGCAAAAATAAAAATCGAACCAGGTACTCAAGGTGGAAAAATTCTTCGCCTAAAAGGTAAAGGTCTTCCGGAGGTTAATTCATATCATAAGGGCGATCAATTAGTCTATGTGAATGTTTGGACACCAAAGACAGTTTCGAAAGAAGAAAAAGAACTGCTTGAAAAATTGAAAAATTCGGCAAACTTTAAACCCCAACCAGGGAAAAGTGAAAAATCATTCTTTGAAAGAATCAAAGAGTATTTTGAGTAGTGCTTAACTTAGACAGTAGACAATAGACATAAGACATTAGACTCTAGATAGTCTGAAACACTTTTTATGTTTAAGTATGAAATATATTTTGGAAGGAATCAGTAATCTGATTCCTTCCATTTTTTTTTATGAACAAAAAGGCATGGAATAATTCCATGCCTCTATTTTTTTGAGCTGAAGGAAGAAGCATTCAACTGATTACTTCTTCTTTATATTTACTACTAAGAAATAAAAATATATCAAACTATATACTGTCTTATGTCTTATGTCTAATGTCTATTGTCTAAAGATTAAAGACTACTATAAAACAGCTTGTCTAATTTTCATTAATTTTTCCAAGAGTCCATCCAAAAGATCAAGATGCAGCATATTTGCTCCATCGGATTTTGCATTTGCAGGATCGGGGTGAGTTTCAATAAATAGTCCGTCAGCACCTACAGCGATTGCAGCTTTAGCGATTGTTTCGATCAATTCTGGCTTCCCTCCTGTTACACCAGAGCTTTGGTTTGGCTGTTGTAAAGAGTGAGTACAGTCCATCACTGTTGGCACATTGAAGGATTTCATTACTGGAAAGCCTCTATAGTCTACAATTAGATCTTGGTATCCGAATGTATTTCCTCTATCAGTAAGTATTACTTTTTCATTACCAGCATCTTGAACTTTTTCGACTGCAAATTTCATTGATTCAGCAGAAAGGAACTGTCCTTTTTTAATATTCACGACTTTGCCAGTCTCCGCAGCAGCATTCAATAAATCAGTCTGTCTACATAGGAATGCTGGGATTTGCAGCACATCGACGTATGCAGCTGCCATTGCAGCTTCCTGACTTTCATGAATATCAGTTACTGTGGGAACTCCAAAGGTTTTTCCAATCTTTTCCAAAATCTTTAGTGCTTTTTCATCACCAATACCAGTAAAAGAATTTCCCTTAGATCGATTTGCTTTGCGGTAAGATCCTTTGAAAATATAAGGGATACTATATTTGTCAGTGATCGTGACAATTTTTTCAGCAATTCGCATTGCTATTTCCTCACCTTCTATAGCACATGGACCAGCCATTAAAAAGAATGAAGATGAGCTGCCATTTTTAATATTTGGCAAATATTTATTAATCATATTATTTAATTACCTAATTCCGACATAAATTTTATACGCATCAATTGGATATCTTCAAAGGAATAATCTTCCTCGCCTAATTCATCCAGAGCAGACTCTATTGAATCATTTTCAGCTGTTTTGAAATAATCATAAACTTCATCTTGACGATCTTGGTCTATCATTTCATCAACAAAATAGCCGATATTGAGTTTAGTTCCTGAATTTACGATTGATTCAACTTCTCTCAATAAATCCTCATAACTAATCCCTTTGGACGATGCAATGTCCTCAAGGCTTATCTTACGATCAATGTTTTGGATTATTGATACCTTAAGTGCTGATTTATTGGCTGTACTTTTAATTACTAAGTCCTGTGGTCTATCGATATCATTGTCTTCCACATACTTTTTGATCAACTCTACAAAAGGCGCCCCAAACTTCATTGCTTTTCCAGACCCTACACCTTGAATCTGTTTCAATTCATCAATTGTTACAGGATAATGGGTACACATTTCATCCAGAGAAGGATCTTGGAATATTACAAACGGAGGTAGTGATTTTTGTTTTGCGATCTTTTTTCTTAGATCCTTGAGCATCTTTAATAGCTCAGCATCCAGAGCTCCAGATTGACCTGAAGCTTCATCAGTAGATACAGTTTTGGTTACTTCCATTGGTTTATTTAAGATAAACTTTAATGGATAAGGGTTCACGATATACTTTTTGCCCCCTTCTGTTAATTGAAGTAAACCGTAGTGGTCTATATCTTTTTTGATAAAATCTGCTAGTTCAGCTTGACGGATTAAAGAATTCCAAAAATTTACGCCCTGTTCTTTACCTGAGCCAAACAGAGGATGAGTATCATGTTTATATTTTGATATGGGTTGATTGTTTTGCCCAATCAGAACATTAATTATATACTGGTCATCAAATTTATCACCTTGTTCTTTTATGAAATTGAGAACAGTCAATAACGGTTCTTCAGCATCAAAATATGTTTTTTGAGCCCTACAATTATCACACATTGAATTACAGCCTGTTTCATCAAACTTCTCTCCGAAATAATGAAGGATTTGTTTTCTACGACAAACCGCTGATTCAGAATAATCAATTACTTCTTTGAGGATTTGAGTACCGATTTCTTTTTCAGAAACTGGCTTATCTTTCATGAACTTGGTTAATTTTTCAACATCTTTTTCAGAATAAAAAGCCAAGCAGTAACCCTCTCCACCATCACGTCCAGCACGTCCAGTTTCCTGGTAGTACCCTTCCATAGATTTAGGAATATCGTGATGTATAACATATCTGACATCGGGTTTGTCTATCCCCATTCCAAATGCAATGGTTGCAACGATTACCTCAATATCTTCCATCAAGAATTTATCTTGCGTTTCGGCACGAGTTTTAGCATCCAACCCAGCATGATAGGGTAAGGCTTTTATTCCGTTGATATTTAATACTTCGGCTATTTCTTCCACCTTTTTACGGCTTAGACAATATACAATTCCTGCTTTTCCCGTATTGATTTTTATAAAGCGTACAATTTGCTTTATAACATCTTCTTTCGGTCGAACTTCGTAATATAAATTAGTTCTATTGAAAGATGACTTAAACAATGTGGCATCATTCATTTGCAGATTCTTACGAATGTCTGATTGGACCTTTGGTGTTGCAGTTGCTGTTAAGGCTATAATTGGGATATCTTCCCCAATTTCATTGATAACTTGTCTGATTTTTCGGTATTCGGGTCTGAAATCATGTCCCCATTCTGAAATACAATGAGCCTCATCCACAGCAACAAATGAAACTGTAATACTTCTGAGGAAGTTTACATTTTCTTCTTTTGCGAGTGATTCAGGAGCGACGTAGAGGAGTTTTGTTTTTCCATCTTGAACATCTTGTTTAACTCTTTGAATATTATTTTTTGTGAGGGAAGAATTTAAGAAATGTGCGATGCTGTCTCTACCACCAAAAGCACGAACTTGGTCGACCTGATTTTTCATTAAAGCTATTAATGGGGAAATTACAATTGCTGTTCCCTCGCTCATCAGTGCTGGCAACTGGTAACATATAGATTTTCCTCCACCTGTTGGCATAATGACAAAAGTGTCTTTCTTATTCAGGACATTTGTAATAATAGCCTCTTGATCGCCTTTAAAAGTATCGAACCCAAAAAAATCTTGAAGATTATCGAAAAGTGATTTTTCTATTTCCATTGACTATGCAAAATAAATAGATGTAATAACGGTATGAATAATACGTGTTAAATAATGTATTTTTGTAGCGAACACATCATATTTATATATAAAATTAAGGAAATATTACGTGAAAAACAATATAGATATCAAATCGTTGGCGCAGAGTACTTTTGAGCTTGAAGCTGCTAACGTATTAGCTCTTTCTGACAAAATTGACGAGGACTATGTGAAGGTTATTGAAGAGATTTTAACATTAAAAGGAAGGGTGATATTAACAGGTATTGGGAAGAGCGCTATCATTGCCCAAAAGATTGTCGCCACATTAAATTCTACTGGTACCCCGGCTATTTTTATGCATGCTGCTGATGCTATCCATGGTGATTTAGGAATTATTCAAAAGGACGATTTAATAATAGGTATTTCAAAAAGTGGAAACACACCAGAAATTAAAGTTTTAGTTCCGTTTTTAAAACAAACAGGGAATACTTTAGTTGCCATGGTTGGAAACCGAAGTTCATATTTAGCAGAACAAGCCGATTATATTTTAGACACTAGTATTACAAGAGAAGCTTGTCCAAATAACCTTGCTCCTACGACAAGCACTACCGTTCAATTAGCAATGGGAGATGCGATTGCGGTATGTTTACAAACCAAAAGGCAATTCACAGATCAAGATTTTGCGAAATATCATCCTGGTGGAGCTTTAGGGAAACAGCTTTATCTGAAAGTTGGGGATTTATCTGACAATCATGGTTTACCAGCAGTTAGTTCTTCCTCAGACGTTCGTACAGTACTTATTAGTATTACCAAATTCAGGCTTGGTGCAACCGTAGTAACAGAAAAAGAACAAATTTTGGGTATAATAACTGATGGAGACATCCGCAGGATGTTAGAAAAGCACACTGATGTTTCAAACCTAATTGCAACTGATATCATGTCAATAAATCCAAAAACTATCGAACGGGATGAATTGGCAGCAAATGCTCTTCATCACATGCGTCAAAATAGTATATCTCAATTGGTGGTGACAGATGATGGGAAATATGCAGGAATAATTCATCTTCAAGATATTCTAAAAGAAGGAATCATTTAAAAAGCAATTTGTAAAATTATTGTGGAATTATTCTAAAACTTTAATAAAGAATCGTATTCTTATAAAAATGGTCTTAGATTTGATTGTGTAAAGCAACGAAAAAATTGAAACAATGAAAAAAATTACGAGTATATGTGCAGTAGTGATTGCATTTATTAGTCTAACTGCAATGGGAATGTTGGCAGCAGAGTTTAAATTTGATAAAGAAACGCACGATTTCGGAAAGATTGCATTGAATAAACCGGTTTCACATGAATATAAATTCAGCAATTCAGGAGATGAACCTATTATAATTTCAGATGTGCAACCGACTTGTGGATGTTCTGTAGCCGAGTTTACCAAGACTCCTGTTAAACCAGGTGAGGCAGGAACTATTAAAGTAACCTTTAATGCTGCTGCAAAAGGACCTTTCACGAAATCATTTATCGTGAAATCAAACACAAAGACTCCTGTTAAAACACTTACCATTAAAGGTATAGTTGAATAAATCAGAATTCAAGAATTCACATTTTTGAGAACAGATATTTGAGAGCCGATCATTCGAGATCGGCTTTCTATTTTTTATGACAAGCAGTGTTTTATTTGTATTTTTGAAAAGTTAAAAAACATAATTTATTAATAATGCCAACTATATCTCAAAAGGGCAATAATATGCCTGCCTCACCTATTAGAAAGCTAACTCCTTATGCTGATCAAGCTAACAAAGAAGGAAAGAAAATCTATCATTTAAACATAGGTCAACCTGATATTGAAACACCAGAAATCATGTTGAATGCTTTGAAGAACATTGATTTCAAAGTTTGGGCATATACACCTTCTGAAGGAACACTATCATACAGAACAAAACTAGCGGAATACTATAATAAACTTCACTATAACATCACCCCTAATGATATATTAGTAACAAATGGTGGATCAGAAGCAATAACAATTGCTATGCAAGCCTGCTTGAATCCAGGTGAAGAGGTTATTATCCCAGAACCATTCTATGCGAACTATAATGGTTTTGCATGTTCTGCGGATATTATTGTAAAACCTATTATGTCAACAATTGACAATGGATTTGCATTACCATCGATTTCTGATTTTGAAAAAGTGATAACAGAAAAAACGAAAGCTATTGCTATTTGTAATCCTAACAACCCAACAGGATATTTATATTCTAAGGAAGAACTAGAAGCACTAAAGGAATTGTGTTTAAAACATGATTTATATCTATTTTCTGATGAGGCTTATAGGGAATTCTGTTATGATGGTCGTGAATTTATTTCTCCGATGCAATTAGAAGGTTTAGAACAAAACGTTGTCGTATTTGATACTGTTTCAAAACGTTATTCTGCATGTGGAGCTCGTATTGGATGTATTATAACAAAAAATAAAGAACTCTACCAAACCTCATTAAAATTTGCTCAGGCAAGACTTAGTCCGTCTTTAGAAGGACAGATTGCTGGAGAAGCTGCTGTAGATACTCCGGATAGTTATTTTGAAGCAGTTTCAAAAGAATATACTGCAAGAAGAGATACTTTAGTAAAGGGATTAAATAATATTGATGGTGTTTTTTGTCCAAATCCAGGAGGAGCATTTTATGTAATTGCAAAATTGCCTATAGACAATGCTGATAAATTCTGTCAATGGATGTTAGAAAAGTTCTCGTATAATAATGAGACAGTCATGATGGCACCAGCTACAGGCTTCTACTCTACTCCAGGGGCAGGTTCCAATGAGGTAAGATTAGCGTATGTATTAAACCAAGATGATCTTAAAAAAGCTTTAATCTGTCTTGATAAGGCATTACAAGAATATCCAGGAAGGACAATTTAGTAATTATATACCGCTGGATTTCAATGTCTTAAAAATAATTCACAACAATTCCATCTGTTTAACGTTTATATATTATAAACTAAATGAAGAATATTTATGGATAAATTAAAGAAATTCGAATTAATGGAGAAAATATCCAGAGAATTAGAGGACATTAGAAATAGCCAGCAGGCTGTTTTAGAAAAAATAGCAAAAGTTGAAGTAGATAATATTGAATTAGGTGACAAAACAATTGAATCCAAAATTCCTGAAATCTATTCACGTACTGCTGATAACTCTGAAGCTATTCTGGAGATCCTAAATTCCTTCCAAGAAAAGACAGATGAATTTGGAAGTAAAAATAATATCGATCAATTGAAACAACAACAAGAGATTGATAATATGAAATAATAAAAGGCCTCAATTTGAGGCCTTTTTTCTTTATCTAATTTTAGTTAAGATCTATTTTTTCCTTCACTAAGTTTATTACAAATTGTAATTGCTCTTCTTGATTCAATTCGGAATTATCCAATACAATTGCATCTTCAGCTTGTCTTAGTGGACTTTCTTCTCTCGTACTATCTATATGGTCTCTGTGGGATAAGTTTTCTTTTACTTCCTCCATTGTCAACACTTCACCTTTTGCACCAAGCTCAGCGAATCTGCGTTCTGCACGAACTTGAGGACTAGCCGTCATAAAAATTTTGAGGTCAGCATTTGGAAAGACTGTAGTTCCAATATCTCTCCCATCCATCACAATATTTCTTTTTTTGCCAAGGTTTTGTTGTTGGTGAACCATTGCTTTACGAACTGGTTTTAGAGCACTTACTTCACTTACATATTCAGAAACCTCCATAGTTCTGATAGCATCCGATACGTCCTCGCCGTTTAGGAGAATTTGTACTTTTTCAGGGTTAGGAACAAAATCAATATGTATATTATCTAAAGCATCCAAAACCTCTTGCTCATTTTCAATATTAACCTTGTTCTGTTGAATATAAAGAGTAACTGCTCTATACATTGCACCACTATCAATAAACACAAAATTCAATTCTTTAGCTAGAGCCTTAGCAACCGTACTTTTACCACAAGAAGAGAATCCGTCAATCGCGATAACAAAATTTTTCATAGCCTTAATTGGTGCCCCCAATCATTACACCTGGTTTATTTACTAATGGAATTTTTATTAGATTTTCATCAACGATACTTTCAGGTAAAAAAACATATTTTTTATCATATATAGTACCCTCAACATAATAACTTAACCAATATTCATTGGTTAACCCAAAAACCTGAGGATCAATTGCCTCGATTTTTTGAGAACTATTAGCCTCCATATCACCAATGAAATGTCTTAATGTAGTGGTTTTCACCTCTCTCCCATCTTTCAATCCATATCCTTTAGAAGAAACCAGAACATTCTGAATAGCAGATTTTTTTTCATTAATCAGATATACATTCCAAACTTTAGAGGTCGGTGATTCTGTTTCCAATACAACAGCAATAGATATATCTTCAACAATATTTAAAGGGAGGTCCTTTTTCATATTAACTATTTCTTCTTCGCTTTTGTTGTTTTAGTTGTTTTTGTTGCTTTAGTAGTCTTTGCTTTTTTTGAACCTGCGGCTTTTGGATCTTCTTCGGCCCATTTCAACACATCAGCATAGGTAATTTTCTCTACTTCTGTACCTTTTGGAATTTTCAAGTTTTGTTTACCAAAACGCACGAATGGTCCCCATCTACCGTTTTCAATTTTAGCATCAGGATTTTCTTCAAAAACTTTTATTACCTTATCCTTATCTTTTTGGCGTTTTTCTTTGATGATCTCAATTGCTTGTTCTTCTTCGACGTCTAAAGGATCTAATCCTTTTGGTAAGGAATAAAAGCTACTGTTATGTCTAATATATGGTCCAAAACGACCAATAGCAACGGTCATTTCTTTATCCTCAAATTCACCAACTTTTTTAGGTAGCTTAAATAATTCCAGTGCTTCTTCTAAAGTAATTGTTTCGATCATCTGCCCTTTCCTCAAAGAGGCAAATGCTGGTTTTTCTTCATCATCTGCAGAACCGATTTGGACTAATGGGCCGAATCTTCCTACTCTAACAGAAATAGGTTTTCCACTTACAGGGTCAATTCCCAGTTCCCTTTCATGCGTTGCACGATCAGCATTATCTAAGGTATTTTGGACTTCTGAATGGAATGGTCCGTAGAAATTAGACAACATATGAGTCCACTCTTTAAAACCTTGAGCAATCTCATCAAATTCTTTTTCAACTTTCGCAGTAAAATGGTAATCAACAATTCCTTTAAAATGCTGAACTAAGAAATCATTAACCAGAACACCAATATCAGTTGGAAACATTTTATTACGTTCAGCTCCGGTAATTTCAGTTTTTGTGACTTCTGAGATTTTACCATCTGTTAATGTTAAGACCTTGAATGATCTTTCCTTTCCGTCTCTATCTTCTTTTACAACATAGCCACGATTTTGGATCGTAGAAATAGTTGGAGCATACGTTGATGGTCTACCAATTCCTAATTCCTCAAGTTTTTTAACCAAGGAAGCTTCCGTAAACCTTGCTGGAGGTCTTGAGAATCTTTCCGTCGCATTCATGGTCTCAAGATTAAGATTTTGGCCATTACTCAGAGGAGGAAGGATTGAATTATCAGAATTGTCAAGATCTATATCATCATTATCATCATCAGAAGATTCAAAATAAACTTTTAAAAACCCATCAAATTTCATGATTTCGCCTGAAGCAACCAAGTCTTCTGATCTGGTAGAAATATTGATTTTAGCAGTAGTTTTTTCAAATTCTGCTTCAGTCATTTGAGATGCAATTGAACGCTTCCAAATTAATTCATACAATCTTTTCTCGGAGTTATCACCTTCAATTGTATGATCATTGAAGTATGTTGGACGGATTGCTTCGTGAGCTTCCTGTGCACCGGCACTTTTGGTACGAAATTGTCTTAATTTATGGTATTTATCGCCATACGCGTTTATGATTTCAGATTTTGCTCCCTGTAATGCGGTATCGGAAAGGTTTACTGAATCTGTACGCATATAAGTAATACGCCCAGCTTCATAAAGTCGTTGAGCTACTTGCATTGTTCGAGCCACAGAAAATCCAAGTTTTCTACTTGCCTCCTGTTGTAATGTAGATGTTGTAAAAGGAGCCGAAGGAGAACGTTTTGACGGTTTAGTTTCTAAACTCTTAATATTAAATACAGCATTAGCACAATCATTTAAAAACTGACTAGCTTCCTCAACAGTCGGAAACCTGTTTGGAAGTTCTGCTTTAAATCTATCTTTTTGGTTTCCAGTATTGAAAATAGCAACAACTTTAAATGCTGCCTCAGCATTAAACTTATTAATGTCCCTTTCGCGCTCAACAATTAATCTAACCGCTACAGACTGAACACGGCCAGCAGATAAAGAAGGTTTGACTTTTTTCCAGAGTACCGGAGAAAGTTCAAAGCCGACCAATCTATCTAATACTCTACGAGCTTGTTGAGCATTAACAAGGTTAAAATCTATTTTACGTGGTGATTCAATTGCTTTTAAAATGGCGGGTTTAGTGATCTCATGAAAAACAATACGTTTGGTTTTATCGTCTTTCAGCCCTAAAGTTTCATATAAGTGCCAAGAAATTGCTTCTCCTTCTCGGTCTTCATCGGATGCTAACCAAACTGTCTCTGCAGATTTAGCTAGCTTCTTCAACTCACTTACTAAAGCTTTTTTATCTGAAGGAACTTCATACTTCTGTTTGAAGTTATCGTCAGTGTCAATCGCATCATCGGTTTTCACCAAATCGCGGATGTGACCATAACTAGATTTTACCAAAAAATCTTTTCCTAAATATCCTTCTATTGTTTTGGCCTTTGCTGGAGACTCAACTATCAATAAATTTTTTGCCATTTATACTGTATGATTTCATGCAAAGAAAACGATTTCAAAATGGAATGCAAATTCTTTTTTATTACGATTATTAAAAATGTGACTTGGGTATACGCTCATTTTATCCAAATATCCAGTAAATAAAACACTGCAAAAACTACAGAAGCAATACCATTTGTAGTCATAAATGCGCGGTCTACCCTACTTAAATCATTTAAACTCACTATTCGATGTTGGTATATTAATAATGCTGCATAGAATGCAACGCCTATATAGTATAATATTCCAACAGGCATATATAATACTGGCAGTAAAATAAAGATAAATGACAGTACATGAAGTATTTCAGAAATCCTTAATGCTGCCTTTCCTCCAAAATTTGCAGGTATCGAGTTTAAGCCATTTGCCTTATCAAATTCTTCATCTTGCAAAGCATATATGATGTCAAATCCACTCACCCATGTAAGGACAGCTAAACCATAAAAGATTGGGACTATATTAAAATGTCCGGTCACCGCTAAGTAAGCTCCTACGGGTGCCAATCCCAATCCAACCCCCAATACAATATGACATAAAGGAGATATTCTTTTCATGTAAGAATAGAATAAAATAACAAATAAAGCGATTGGAGAAAGGAGGAAGCACAAAAAGTTTATGAAGTAACAAGCTACTATAAATACTATACAATTGATAATGGTAAATACTAGAGCTTGATTTGCGGAGATTTTACCAGCAGGAATATCCCTTACCGCAGTTCGAGGATTTAATGCGTCAATATCTCTATCTAAATATCGATTGAAAGCCATAGCAGCATTTCTTGCAGTCACCATACATACCAACATCAATAAAAACAACTTCCATTCAAATTGATAATCGGTAGTATTGATCGCTAAAAAGAAACCTATGATGGCAAATGGAAGAGCAAATATACTATGTGCAAAAAGCACTAAGGACATGTATTTTTTCATATATTAACCCAAAGGAGAAACGAAGTTTTTATTGATATCATCAATTGTTTCCAATACCTGTTCACAACCTAGTTTAGTTTCTGAGGATGTAAGAATATGTGGTGGAACCTCTTCAAACCAAGTTTTCAATGCTTTGCGAAATTTAGCTATGTTCTGATCAGACTTTACCATGGAGTGTTTATCAGCCTTGGTAAATAACAATAAAAATGGAATTCCTTGCTCTCCTAACCAGTAACAGAAGTCTAAATCAATCTTTTGTGGCTCGTGACGACTATCGATCAGTACAAATACACATTGTAGATTCTCTCTTCTAGTCAAATACTCACGAATAAACTTTTCCCAAGATGCACGGTTCTTTTTTGAAGTTTGGGCAAATCCATAACCTGGTAAATCCACCAAATACCATTCATCATTAATTATGAAATGGTTGATTAATTGAGTTTTACCTGGTTTTTGAGAGGTTTTGGCTAAACCTTTTCTACGTGTGATCGCATTTATCAGTGAAGATTTTCCAACATTCGAACGTCCAATAAATGCGTATTCAGCTTTATTAGCTTCCGGAAGCTTAGTTACATCAGTATTACTAGTTAAAAATTCTGCTCTATTGATATTCATTCAGCAAAGGTACAATTAAATACAATTTTATTTCTCTTTTGAAACGCTATAGAACTATTAGTGTTTCAATAAAAATTCATAATTTCAGCAGCAAATATGTTTGTATGCTGGAAATAAAAAATATTGTTAAGCAATATGCCAACCATAAGGCTTTAGACGATGTGTCTATTCATGTACCTTCAGGAAAGATTTTTGGTCTCCTAGGGCCCAATGGCGCAGGAAAGACTTCATTAATCCGAATAATCAATCAAATCACTGCACCAGATTCAGGCGAAATAATTTTCGATGGCAAACCTTTGAATTCTTCCCATATCAGTAGAATCGGATATTTACCGGAAGAGCGAGGACTATATAAAAAAATGCAGATTGGGGACCAAATGATTTACCTTGCCCAATTAAAAGGTCTGAGTAAAAAAGACGCCAAAGAAAGAATAAAATATTGGTTTGAAAAACTTAAGATTGAAAGTTGGTGGGATAAAAAAGTAGAAGATCTAAGCAAAGGGATGCAACAAAAAGTACAATTTGTAGCCACTGTCCTCCACGAACCAGATTTAATAATTTTAGATGAACCCTTCTCAGGATTTGACCCCGTAAATGCACAAGTTATTCAAGATGAAATTCTAGAATTAAATAAAAAAGGTGCTACCATTATTTATTCCACCCATAGGATGGAATCTGTGGAAGCATTATGTGACAATATCGCATTGTTAAACAAATCAAAAGTGATTTTGGAAGGTTCTGTAAAAGACATTAAAAATCAGTATAGAAATCAAACCTACAGGATAGAATATCATCTGAAACCTGAAACAGAGCGTATTCAAATTGATCATTCCCTTTGGCAGAACCTTGACCAGTCGGAATCAAATAACAATATATTAACTATCCAGATTCCTCAAGAGAAATCACTAAATGATGTTTTAGTAAACTTGATTCCTCAAATTGAGATTCAGCAAATATTTGAAATAATACCTTCGATGCATGATATTTTCATCGATAATGTTACTAATAATAAATAACCCTAAAAGTATATGAACAAAATATTATTAATTATCCAAAGAGAATACTTGAGCAGGGTTAAGAAAAAAACATTTCTGCTAACCACTTTTTTAGTTCCTCTATTTTTTATTGGGATGTACGTTGGTGTATTTTTCCTAACAAAACAGAGTTTTGAGGATTCTAAAGCATTAATCTATGTTGTAGATAACACTAAAGAAGTAGGCAATCAACTAAAGAATACTGATCAAATAACCTTTACAGAATCTACAGAAGAACTAAATAATCAAATTCAGAAAATCAAGGATTTGGATGGAAATACTAATATCCTCTTTATCCCTGAGGATTTCTATCAAACTCATAACATTGAATTTTTATCTTCTGGCAAGCCAAACATTGCAACCAAGGGACAAGTAGAATCACAATTAGAAAACATTTTATTGGAATACCAATATAAAGAATTGAATATTGATGCTTCTAAGATTAAAAGCATAGACACCAAAGTCAGTACTGCAGCCAAGGAAATTACTGCATCCGGAGAAGCAAAAGATAGTGATACAAGGATTGCGATGGGTATTGCGATGGCATTATCTGTCTTAATTTACTTATCTCTATTCTTGTATGGGGCACAGGTGATGCGAGGGATTATTGAAGAAAAATCAAATCGAATTATTGAAGTAATCATATCATCAGTAAAACCATTTCAATTGATGATGGGTAAGATTATTGGTATTGGTTTAGTGGGTATTACACAGTTTATTTTATGGATTATCTTGAGTTTTGGTTTGATTGCCATTGCATCAAATACATTAATTGACAAAAACGAATTCCAGAAGGAAATGATGCAAAACTCTCCTGAGGGGACTGAAATTGGTAGCGAATCAATAATGTCAGAAATCAATACAGCAATGGAGGCAGTAAATATTCCAGAATTACTGATCAGCTTCTTTTTATTTTTCATTGGGGGTTATATGCTATACAGTGCATTATTTGCTGCTGTAGGCTCTGCAGTAGATAATGAAACAGAAGCAAACCAATTTACTATGCCGATTACTACGCCTTTGCTATTAGCTTATATCCTTTCATTTGGTGTTTTGGTAAACAATCCACATGGACCTATAGCAGTTTGGTTAAGTTTTATTCCTCTCACGTCTCCAATTGCGATGTTGGTTAGAATTCCATTTGGTGTTCCAACTTGGCAAATTGCCCTTTCATTTATTTTATTAGTAGGAGGATTTGTATTTACAACATGGTTTGCTGCAAGGATATATAGGATCGGAATTCTTATGTATGGTAAAAAAGCAAGCTTTAAAGAACTTATAAAATGGTTCAGGTATAAAAGCTAAATTTATAGGAACAAAATAGGGACGCCTTTCTCATTTTAATTTTGAGAAGGGCTTCTTTTTATATTTTTTATAACTTTACCGCTGTTTTATTAAACATCTTCAATCTTAATTCTGTTATGGCGAATAATATAAATCTGTCTGTATTTAAGAAATTCTTTTCCTCAAATACATCGGGCGGAGTATTACTTTTTTTATGTGTTATTATATCACTTATCATTGCTAACACTTCATTTTCTACAAATTTCAATGAGTTTTTACAAGTCAAATTAGGTTTTGAGAATGAGACTGTTCAATTAAAGTACAGCATTAAAGGATGGATTGATGATGGTTTAATGGCGATTTTCTTTTTGTTGGTAGGATTAGAAATAAAAAGGGAGTTGGTTGAAGGGGAATTATCATCTCCTAAGAATGCTATCTTGCCCATTTTAGCAGCTGTGGGCGGAGCTATTGTCCCTGCAATAATCTATATCCTATTTAATCACGATCAACCATCACATCATGGATGGGGTATCCCAATGGCTACAGATATTGCATTTGCATTGGCCATAATCTCAATGTTAGATAAAAGAGTACCTCCTAGTCTAAAAATATTTTTAGCGGCATTGGCGATTGTAGATGATCTCTTGGCAATCTTAGTTATTGCTATTTTTTATTCAACAGAATTGCATTATACTTATTTACTATATGCTGCCGCTATATTAGCAGTTCTGGTTGCATTCAATAGATTTGGAGTAAAAAGTGTATGGGCGTATGTTATACCAGGATTATTCATTTGGTATTTTATCCATCATTCCGGAATTCATGCAACTATTGCTGGAGTATTGGTAGCAATGACTTTACCTACTACTCCGGATGAAAAGGAGTCAACTTTAGAAAAATTAGAACATGCACTAGCGAATCCTGTGAATTTTATTATTATTCCCCTATTTGCATTAGTAAATACAAATATTACCATTCACAGTGAAATGGTACAGGGACTAACCACTCCTTTAGGTTTGGGGATTATTTTAGGTTTATTTTTTGGCAAAACAATCGGCATTTATGTTACTACCTGGATCTGCGTAAAAACTAAACTTGCAAATTTACCCGATATGGCTGGTTGGAAGCATATGATTGGGGTTGGAATGCTTGGAGGAATTGGATTTACCATGTCAATTTTTATTTCCATGCTCTCCTTTAAAGATCCATTGTTTATTGAGGAAGCAAAATTTGCTGTTTTAATAGGTTCCTTGATTTCAGGGGCATGTGGTTATATATACCTATCGATAATTGGCAAAAAGCAAAAATTTGATGGTCATTAAGAATATATAAGTTACAACGCTTTATTTAAATATACATTAAAATTATGCGCGCATATATAAAATAATATGCGCGCATTCTATTTTAAAGAAATATTCAAAGCAATTACTTTATCGTTATAGGAAATTTTAGACTACAGTATAATTTGGATTTTTGAGTGAAAATTGACGTAAAAAAATAAAGCTTGAGTCAATCGGGCGATCGCTCAAGCTTTAAAAAATAACCTCTTTATGAGGTAATCAACCTAAACCTAAGACAAAGATAGAGATTTTGTTATGTAAAATCCAAATATATTTCAGGAATAAAGCTGAGATATTATCTATAAAATATTTAACTTGTTGGAAATCAGGGAAATAATTTTAAAAAATAAAGGTTTTCAAACGGGGAGAATGAAAACCTTTAATAACCAATTATAAACCTAAATTATGATGACACAAAGATAGTGTACATTTTACACATATCCAAATTTTTTTTAAAATATTTTATGGCATTCTTCTTATGTGCATGAAATTTGATTATCTTATATTTGAAAAAATCATTCAGCATTATGTTTACAGGCATTATAGAAACTTTAGGAACTGTTAAGAAAATTGAGCACGAGCAAAGCAATATTCATTATTTTATTGAATCAAGCATATCCCCTACTTTGAAAATTGATCAAAGCGTGTCTCATAATGGTGTCTGTCTTACCGTAGTTGGAATAGATGGTGAAGTACATCAAGTAACAGCTATTCATGAAACCTTAGAAAAAAGCAATCTTGGCAAATTGAAAGAGGGAGATATTGTAAATCTAGAACGTTGTGTAAAGACAGATGGCCGCCTTGATGGACATATTGTTCAAGGGCATGTGGATCAAACTGCAATTTGCACCGCTGTAGAACCGCAAGACGGAAGTGTCGTATATTCTTTTGAATATGATCCTACATTGAAAAACCTAACAGTAGAAAAAGGATCAATAACTGTGAATGGAATAAGTTTGACAGTTGTTAATTCGGGGAAAAACAATTTCTCAGTAGCAATAATTCCTTATACTTTAGAAAACACGAATTTGAAAACACTAGAGATAGGAAGTACTGTTAACCTTGAATTTGATATTATAGGCAAGTATGTAAATAAGCTTCTTTCCTTAAGAGATTAATTTAATATTGGGCTTTTTTAAATAGAAAAGCCCATTACTTCCTTCTTCTTTTTAGATTTAAATTTTTCAGGAACAATATTTAAAATTTCATTTTTCAACATGTTGATAGCATGTTTTTTCACGTAATTCTGAGGGGTAACTAAACTGATTTCACGCACTGGTTCTGGGTTTTTAAAGTAACGAACATGCCCTAATTGATCTTCATCATAATTGGAAATACTCATTTCTGGAAGAATAGTTAAACCACCATTCAAATCAACCATTCGTTTTAAAGTTTCAACACTACCAGTATTATAATCAAATGTTCCTTCTTTAGATTGATTGTGTTTATAATTACAAATATTCAGGACTTGTCCTCGCATACAGTGACCTTCATTTAACAGCCATAACTTTTCATGAGAAATATCATCTGTACTTATCATTTTCTTTTCATATACAGGACTTTTTTGGGAAACATACGCTACAAAGGTCTCGTAAAACAGAGGCATTTCGTGAATTCCTGCATCATGTAGTGGAGTTGATAAAATCCCGCAATCAAGAGTTCCTAATTTTAATTCTTGAATAATCTGTTCTGTTGTATATTCCCAAATCTGCAATTTCAGTTTGTTATATTTCTTCATAAAACTGGAAATGACATGGGGTAATAAGTATGGAGCAACGGTCGGAATTACTCCTATCCTTAATTCTCCGGTTAATTCTCCGCGTTCAGCTTGTAGAATTTCAGAGATTTTTTTGCTCTCGGTCAAAATAGTTCTAGCTTGATCAATGATTTTTTCACCAATCTCGGTTGGAACAACAGGCTGTCTGCTTCTATCAAAAATCTTCACTCCTAGTGATTCCTCCAACTTTTGTATTTGCATACTCAAAGTTGGCTGAGTCACAAAACATTTTTCTGCTGCGGCCACAAAACTCCGATAGGTATCTACGGCAATAATATACTCTAATTGAACAAGTGTCATGCTATAAATTTTAACTATACTAAGTTACTGAAGATATAGCGTTTTAGCCAATTTCAATGGAAATAGGACATAAAACAAACAAAGCCCGGAAAATTCCGGGCTTCGTGTTAATCAACAGATCATTTTAATGATTCTGCTTATATTTCATTTCTAAATCTAAAATTATATCTCTTTTTTTTCCTTCAATCAATGATAGATTTCCTGCGACAAAAACTCCCTTTTCACCAGTTTTTGTATTTCTTATTCCATAAACTGAAGATTCATCTGCGGGATCTGTTTCTCCTTCGTACCTGTAAAGCTCATCAATTTGATAATCCGAAGCATTCTCCACCAATCCATCAAACTCAACATTGTAGTCTACTGAATAACCTTGATTTGCGAGGTTATCCAAAGCCTCTGTTGTTGTGGCATATTTAAATGTTCTACTCATAACTATTATTACGTTCGTTTATGTAAAAACACATAACTTTGACTATTGTTTCAATACCAAAAATTTTTAATACTATTTTTTATGTCACATACACCCCCACCTGCAAAACAAACTCCTAATGAAGCTTTTGACAGATTATTAACTGTATTGAATACCTTAAGAATAGAATGTCCATGGGATAGAAAACAAACCATGGAGTCACTCCGTCATTTGACCATTGAGGAACTATACGAATTGACAGATGCTATTTTGGAAAAAGATTATCAAGAAATAAAAAAAGAACTTGGTGATATAATAATGCATCTGGTATTTTATGCAAAAATTGCAGAGGAAGAAAATCAGTTCAATATTACTGACGTATTGAATGCCGTTTGTGATAAATTAATTAGTAGACATCCACATATTTATGGAGATACGCAGGTTAAGGATGACGAAGAAGTTAAACAGAATTGGGAATCCATTAAATTGCAAGAAGGAAATAAATCTGTTCTTCAAGGTGTGCCACAGAGCCTTCCAGCTCTTGTCAAGGCCTATCGTATCCAAGACAAAGTACGTGGAGTAGGATTTGATTGGGAAGATAAGGCTGAAGTTTGGAACAAAGTTGAAGAAGAACTTGCAGAATTTAAATCAGAATTTGACCTAAAGAATAATAATGTAAACCAAGAAAAAGCGGAAGGCGAGTTTGGCGACCTTCTATTTTCTCTTATCAATTATGCAAGGCATTTAGGCATTAATCCTGAAAATGCTCTTGAAAAGACTAACAAAAAATTCATCAAAAGATTCACCTACTTGGAAGATAAAGCGGCTGAAAATGGGTTGGTATTGAAAGACATGAGTTTGGAGGAGATGGATGTCTATTGGAATGAAGCTAAAAGTCTGAAATAATTGCTCTTCTGTACTTTTATTGATAACTTTAATACGGTACAAACCATATCGTATGCAACACATTTTGAAGCTTTTAAAATGGCTAGGTATTATCCTTGCCTCCCTAATCATAGTCGTAATAATCTATCTTTATGCAACAGGAAAAGATTTTTTAATCAAAGGTGTTTATGTTACATATTTACATGGTCATAAAACAGCATATTTAGATGATTACAAACATTTTGACAATCACATTGTAGAGATTGGAACTCCACAGCCCTGGAACAAATCAAAAGAATACAATAGTGTTGAAGCCACAGATTCATTAAGAACAATCCATCAAAACACCAAGTCAATTGCCTATATGATTATCCATCAGGACAGCATTTGGTTTGAGGAATATTATGATGGATATTCTGACTCTTCAAGATCCAATTCATTTTCGATGGCTAAAAGCATGGTTTCTGCTTTGTTAGGAAAAGCTTTAGAGACTGGACAAGTAAAGAGTATAAATCAAAAGGTTATAGATATTGTGCCTGAGCTAACAGGTCCTTATGCTGACTCCTTAAAGCTCGTGGATTTAGTTTCAATGAGTTCAGGAATGAAATGGGATGAAAGCTATTATGATCCATTTTCTATCACCACTAGACTTTATTTTGATAATGATATCGTAGGGACCTTAGAACAAATGCCCATTGATAGCCCCCCGGGAGAAAGTTTTAATTATAAAAGCGGAGACACTCAAGTCTTGGGAATTGCATTGCAGAGAGCGACAAATAAAACCTTGTCTGAATTACTATCGGAATATTTTTGGAAACCAATGGGTGCAGAACATCCTGCATTCTGGCAAGTTGATAGCAAGAAATATGGTATCGAAAAAGCATATTGTTGCGTTGCATCAAATGCCCGAGATTTCGCAAGGTTTGGGAAACTGTATTTACAACATGGAAAATGGAATGGAGCATCCTTGTTAGATTCATCTTATGTACAGAAATCAGTTGTCAATACTTTTCCTGATTCCCCACAATACGGATATGGCTGGTGGATAGGGAAATATCATGAAAAGGATTATTTCTATATGGACGGGCACTTAGGTCAATATGTTATTGTTATTCCAGAAGACGATTTAATAATTGTAAGATTGGGTCATGGTATTGATGGTAAACCAAGAACAGAACCCTCTTCAGCTTTTAATAATTTTATTGACCAAGCCTATGTAATGTTGGGAGACAGGATTAAATAAAAAATGGCTAATCATGGGTTTTAAAACCCTAGTATAGATAATATTTGTAACTTTGTCTCAATGAAAGAATTAGCCGTAATTTTTGATATGGACGGTGTTATTGCTCATACAAATCCATATCACGCCAAAGCCTTCGAAGCATTTTTTGATAGATATGAAATTCCTTATACAGATGTAGAATTTGAAAAGCATATGTACGGGAAACATAATAGTTATATCATGACACATTTTTTCAACAGACCTATAGTTGGCGAAGAGCTAATTACTCTTGAAAATGAGAAAGAGGGACTATTTCGAGAAATATATCAATCCGAAGCTAAGCCTATACCCTATTTACCTGAATTTTTAAATAATTTAAAAGAAAACCGGGTCAAACTTGGGGTAGCTACCTCTGCACCAAGAGCAAATATGGATTTGATCTTAGATTCCCTTGAAATTCGAGATTTCTTCCAATCAACACTTGGTTCTGAAAATGTTGAGCTTCATAAACCACATCCGGAAGTATACCTTAAATCTGCGTCTAACCTGGGGATCGATCCTCAATATTGTTTCGTTTTTGAAGATTCTTTTTCTGGAGTTACGGCAGGTAAAAATGCTGAAATGAATGTTATTGGCGTTTTGAGTTCTCATAAAAAGGAAGATCTTCCAAAATGCCTAGCCTATATAGATAATTATCAGGACATGAATACTTCCATATTGAAAGAATTATTCAGGAAGAATGTGGAATAGCGCATTAGATCTAATTCCATCACCTGCAGCTTGGGCACTGTATTTTTTTTGTGCTATGCTCATCGGCGTTTCAAAAACTGGTATCCAGAACGTAGGAACATTTACTATTCCTTTGTTTGCTTTATTATTTGGCGCTAAGTTCTCCACAGGAATTGTACTTATCCTCTTATGCATGGCGGATTTAATGGCGGTAATATATTATCGGAAAGAATTTATTTGGTCAGAAGTCAAAACAATGCTCCCCTATGCGATAATTGGACTTATAATTGGCCTATTAGTTGGAGATTATATAGATGACAAGGCTTTTAAATTTATTATGGGAGCTTGTATTTTCATCAGTGTTGTACTCATGATTTGGGGGACAAATAAAGCCAAGAATAACAAACAAGGAAATGATTTCACTAACAAATGGTGGTATTCACCTTCATTTGGATTGTTGGTAGGGTTTTCCACTATGATAGGAAATGCAGCAGGTCCAGCGTTGACCATTTTCCTCCTTACCAGGAAACTTAAAAAAGTGACTTTAGTAGCTACAGGAGCATGGTTTATCATGATCCTAAATTTCTCAAAGATACCTTTGCAATTATTAGTTTGGAAAAATCTTACCTGGGAAGGTATTATTCTTAATCTATTAGCCCTTCCATTTATCATATTAGGGGCTTATATCGGAATCAAGATCGTCAAGGTAATACCTGAAAAGGAATTTAAGATAGTAATCTTAGCTTTAGTAATTATTTCATCTTTGATGTTGATGTTTGGATAAGAATAATAACCTGAAGACTCTTATAACAAATAAAAAAAGCCTGAAACAAATTGTTTCAGGCTTTTATTTTTTAAAATGCCGTTGTGTCGGCTGGAGCTTCAGTATTTTCCGTTTCTGGTGCTTTATCTATTAACTCCATAAATTGATCTAATTTTGGTGTTATGATAATTTGAGTCCTACGGTTTTTAGATTTACCATCCGCTGTATTATTACTTGCGACTGGGTTATATTCTCCTCTACCACCTGCGGTTAAGCGTTTTGGATCAACTCCATAAGTATTTTGCAATGCCTGTACGACAGAAGATGCTCTCAACGTACTCAAATCCCAGTTGTTTCGGATATTAGCTTTGGAGATTGGGTCAGTATCTGTATTACCTTCGATTAACACATCATAATCCTTGTAATCTTGGATAATCTTAGCAATTTTGGATAACGTTTCTCCTGCACGGTCTGAAATTTCATAACTTCCGGATTTGTAAAGCATATTATCAGACAATGATATGTAAACTACGCCCTTCAATACTTGGACATCTACATCTTGCATCTCTTCCCTGCTTAATGAACGTGTCAAATTGTTAGTCAACACCATATTAAGTGAGTCACTTTTTTGTTTTGTATTCACTAGGTGTTGAATATATTTATTTGATGCATTAATTTCATCAACCAGTTTAGAAATATTCACATTACCTTGAGTGTTTTGGCTGATACTATTATCCAATGTACCTTGCAGTTTTGCCAATGCTTCTCTTAATCCAGCATTATTTTTACGCTCCTGTTCCAGTTGTTCTTCTAAACTTTTAACACGAGTTCTGCTTTCAGCAAGATCTAATTGACTCTGATTATATTTATCGCCGAGTTCTTTGTACTGGGCTTCTAAAGCCATATGAGTTTTCTTATTTACACCACATGAGGAAATAAACAGAACTGTCATCAGTAATAATGGTACGCTAATTCTTTTAATCATAACGCTTGATTTTATTTGTATTCATTTAATGTTACGTTATTGTTAAGCAAAAGGAATGCCTTTTATATCATGCTAAAATTTATTTTAAATTTATTTAACCAAAAAGTCCATTGATAATCATTCAAGTGAGGTTTTAATGGTATTCCTATTTTTTTAAATTTAATATGATTGGAGAAATTTTATACTAAGAAAGAAATAATTAGTTGCCTCAACTCAATAAAATATATGATAATCGATGTAGTGATATTACGTTATCATACCTCATTGAAAAATCCATTAACTAGTTACTGTAACAGGAAATAAAAAAGGCTTGAGATCGGGGAGATTTCAAGCCTTAACTAACCAATTATTAACCTAAATTATGAATACTAGTTAACTTTCAAACTCCGTGCCAAAAAATATAATTAATAAATTTTTCATCATTTATTATTCTAAACCATAAATACCAATCATTAATTTTAATTTTGTCTATGCAACATTTAAATACATATTTAAAAAACTTGAATATCCAAGAACTTAATCCCATGCAAGAAGAAGTTCTTGAGAAATTCAACCCTGAAAAAGATTTTGTTCTCTTATCCCCTACCGGATCTGGAAAAACATTAGCGTTCAGCTTATTACTATTCAACCTTCTTGGAGACAATCTTTCTAAAGGAACCAACGGATTAATTGTTGTCCCTACCAGAGAACTGGCATTGCAGATCGAATCAGTGATTAAGCAGATGAACAGTTCGTTAAATGTTGCTTTACTTTATGGAGGTAATAACAATCAAATTGAAAAAGATAAGTTAAAACAACATCCACCCTTAATTATTGGAACGCCAGGAAGGATAATCTATCATATTGAGAGAAATCCTGCGCTTCTTGAAAACTGCCATACTTTAGTCTTAGATGAATTTGACAAATCCTTAGAATTGGGATTCCAAGACCAATTGAGTTATATAGTTAAATCGGCTAGAGATGTTAGACATAAAATCTTAACATCGGCTACAGATATGGAAGAAATTCCTTCATTTCTGCAGTTGAATGATCCAATCAAACTTGATTACTTCGATTCCAATGGTCTAAGGCCTGATTTGTCATATTATAAAGTTATAAGCAGTTCTAAGCTTAAATTAGAATCATTGTTTAAATTACTTTGTAAAATCGGCAATGAGAGAGTCTTGGTATTTTGCAATCATAGAGAAGCTGTAGATAATATCTCTGATATTCTTGAAGGGAAAGGAATTGAGAGTATTCCTTATCATGGGGGTTTAGAGCAGTTTATGCGCGAGTTGACGATTATAAAAATTAAAAATGGCAGTCAAAACATTTTAATAACAACGGATTTAGCAGCTAGAGGATTAGATATTCCAGAAATGAACCATGTTGTTCATTATCAATTTCCATATAAAGAAGAAGATTTTATTCATAGAAACGGTCGAGCTGGCAGAAATGGGCAAAAAGGGTATGTATATGGCATTTTAACTGAAGAGGATCGTGCTGCAAAGTATCTTGAAGAGGCTGAAACATTAGAACTTGACGGATTTTACCCAATCCCTGAAGAACCTGAATTTAAAACTTTAAGAATTAATGCTGGAAAAAAACAAAAGGTAAATAAAATTGATATTGTTGGTTATATTTTAAATCTTCCAGAAATTTCAAAGGAAGATCTAGGACTGATAGTTGTCAAACCACATGATTCCTATGTAGCTATTCGAGCTGAAGTAGCAAATAAAGTGGTAAAGAATGGCAGTAATGGAAAAATTAAAGGTCAAAAAGTAAGAATAAGTTTAATTTGATTTCTTTATGTGCTTTAAGATAATTGGAGAAACCAAATGACTGATATCACCACCATTTTTCCAAATATCTCTTACGATAGTTGAAGAAATATGAGCCTCTCCACTCCTGCTTAGCAAGAAATAAGTTTCGATTTGAGGGGCTAATATTAAGTTATTTTGAGCAATTATATTTTCATAATCTAGGTCTGTACCATTACGTAAACCTCGTATAATATAATTTGCACCTATAGATTGACAATAATCTACAGTCAATCCATTATAGAAACTTACTTCTACCTGATCATTATCACTATAAAGTTCAGAAATGGATATTTTCCTACTATCTACATCCATCATCCCAACCTTTGAACTGTTTATTCCAATTGCAATATAAATCTTATCAAAAAGTGGTAAAGCTCTATTTATCAAATCTTGGTGTGCTATTGTAAAGGGGTCAAATGAACCTGGAAAAACTGCTATTTTCATAATTAGATAGAATAAAAACTAAATGATGAATTACCGTATTGTCTCATTTCTACAAAATTAGGGTGGTCTATCATTTTTCTGTTGCTTGGATGTTCAATAATCAATATGCCACCTTCCTTTAATAAATCATTCTCTAGGACCAACTTTGGAAGCATAGGCAATTGTCCTAAATCATAAGGAGGATCAGCAAAAATCAAATCATATTTCTCCTTATCAGATTTTAAATACTTGAAAACATCAGCTTTTCTAGATTTTATCTGATTTAAATTTAGTTTTTTTGATGTTTCGTTAATATACAAAATACATTTACCATGTTGATCAATTGAATTGACCTTTTCTGCACCTCTAGATGCTAATTCAAAAGATATATTCCCTGTACCTGCAAATAAGTCTAAGCATACCATCCCGTCAAAATCAAACCTATTATTTAATATATTAAATAAAGCTTCCTTCGCAATGTCTGTAGTAGGTCTTACAGGAAGATTTTGTGGAGGATTTAACCTCAGTCCGGCCGCTTTACCTCCAATTATTCGCATATTGGTAAATCTAATAGATAATGAGCCAGGTAAGTTTTTGATTCATCATCCAATGATTGAGCTGGACGTGATGCAGTGATTTCTATGACTTCTTTTGATAAATTCTTAAGTTTTTCAACTAAAGAATCATCAACTAAAGTACCCGAAAATAAAATCTTATTTACCTTTCCCTGGATTCCAAAAGTTTCAAATACATTCAGTATGAAATAACTTAAATCATCATCACTCACTATTTCAAATGTATTGTAAAACTTAAATTGACCATTTATAAATAAATAGATATCAGCTGAATTATCATCAAAAACAACTCCCAAAACTTCACCTTTTAAAGGTATATAAGGTCTAGCTTGAACCAAGTTTAATTTAAATTCAGGAACAAATTTGGCATCGGGGAATAACGTGTTCCACCTATGGTATAATAAGACATCAAATTGAAATAAAGCTTCTATATTCAAGAAATCAATCGTTGTCCTGCTCATTGCCTGAGAAGGATTTTCCATAAATTCTTGATATTTTTCCAAATCTATTTCTTGAAATAAATCGTTGGGGATAAAGGTTAAATTATGAGTAGGAATACTTACATATACATTTTGAAATGGTAAGCTCAATAATTTTAGTGCTTCTTCCGATGGATTGTGACTCTCAAAATTCATATAAACCAAAAGTTGGTTCTCTTGGTCTAAAACATAAAGCTTATCATATTGATAATTAGCTTTAACTATCAATGTATAGTGCGAGATATAATGTAAATGAAATTGTTTTGCAGTATAATTCATTCCTTGCAGATGGTATTAAACAAAAATAGTTTTTAAAATTGGATTGACCAACCTTTTGAATAACTTTGAATGTGCACATAAAAAATACGCTTTTACAACAATTCTCACATCAACCTACTATTCAACAAGAAAAAGTATTTGAAATCCTAGCAGACTTCATCCATACTTTCTCTGAAGACTCATGCTTCATTCTTAAAGGGTACGCAGGTACGGGTAAAACTAGTATGATAAGTGCGCTTGTGAAATCCCTTCCAAGATTCAACAAACGATCTGTGCTTCTTGCACCAACAGGTCGAGCATCAAAGGTCATGGCTTCCTATTCTGGAAGAAATGCATTGACGATCCACAAAAAAATATATAGAAAAAAAAATGCTGCTTCATTAGATATGCAATTCAGTCTGGCTGAAAATCTTCATGAGAACACCTTATTTATTGTAGATGAAGCTTCTATGATTAGCAATGAAGGTTATTCCATGTTTTCAGATGGTTTGCTCCATGATCTGATAAAATACGTTCAATCTGGTGAAAATTGCACGTTGATGCTGGTGGGTGATATTGCTCAATTACCACCTGTTGGCTTAGAAACAAGCCCAGCTCTTGATTCTGAATACATGAATGCAGAATTTGGATTAGAGATATTTTCCTATGAGATGACTGATGTTGTGAGACAAGACAAGAATTCAGGGATTTTGTTTAATGCAACCAAGATTAGAAATGACATCCGATTGGATGAGGAATTCGCTGAATACAATTACCCTCAATTTATTACTAAGCCTTTTAAAGATATTTATAGAATGAATGGTGAACGCCTGATTGAAGGATTGCATTATGCATATGACAAATTTGGCATTGAAAATTCTATGGTTATATGCCGATCAAATAGATCAGCGAATCTATATAATCAAAATATCCGAAACCAAATTCTGTTTCGGGATGAAGAAATCACCGGTGGTGATATCATAATGGTTGTTAAAAACAATTATTATTGGCTCCAAGACAACGATGAAAAAAACACTGGATTTATAGCCAATGGAGATATGGCTGTTATCAAAAAAGTCAGCAATATTCATGAGATGCACGGTTTTCGATTTGCAGATCTTTATTTGGAATTTATGGATAACAATGAAGGCGACGCAATTCGGTGTAGAGTTCTTCTTGATAGTCTATACGTTGATTCACCAAACCTCCCATATGAAAAACAACAAGAATTGTATAATAGTATTGCACAAGATTATAGCGACATCTCCATTAAAAAAGATCGAATGGAAGCTATGAAAAAGGACCCCTATTACAATGCATTACAAATAAAATTCGCTTACGCTATTACTTGTCATAAGGCACAGGGTGGCCAATGGCCACTAGTATTTGTTGATCAAGGCTATATGACTGATGAGATGTTGAATACGGAATTCATGAGATGGCTGTACACAGCTATTACTAGGGCATCCAAAGAATTATTCTTGGTGAATTTTAACGAAAAATTTTACGAAGCCTAATCCTATCAAAAAAAATACAATTTCTCTTCGTAAAAAGAGTTTTAAAAAGATATTTTCGCAGAATTATCGACTAACAATTTATAATGAAGCACTTATTATCCCTACTCTTATTATTCTCATTTACTGTTGTAACTTCACAAGAAAAATCAAATTTAGCGAAGCCTAATTACCACCTAGCCTCAAAATTCTCGCCTACCAAATTGAGTAAGCTTATTTTCTCCACTGAAGTGAATCCGAATTGGATAAACTTTGGAGATAAATTCTGGTACGAATATAATACCCCGCAAGGTAAGAAATGGTATTTAGTAGATCCTAAGAATAAAAAGAAATCAGAATTATTTGACCATGCTGAAATGGCAAGAAAGATTTCATCGATTGTTAGAAATCCCTTTGATGCTCAACACTTAGAGATTAGGAATTTAAGGTTTCTGGAAAATGAAAATTTAGTAAGATTTGAAGTTCAGAGTACTAAGGACACTGTAAAATCGCAGGAAGAGATAAAGAAACTTACCAACAAAAAAGATACGATCAAAAAAAAGCTTTATTATTTTGAATATAATATAAGCAACAATAACTTAACAGAATTATCTGAGGAAAGTAAAGATAAGACTAGACTTTTTTGGGCTAACTTTAACCCTGATACTACCAGAGTTTACTATGCAAAAAATTATAATCTATATTGGATGGATTATGAAAATTTCTTAAAAGCTCAAAAAGATGAAAAGGATTCCACTATAGTAGAACACCAAATCACTACTGATGGAGTACAATATTATGCCTGGGGAGGTGATGAGTATAGCGTTACAACTGGTGATAAAAAATCTGAAGAGGAAGAGAAGAAAAAAAGAAAGCCTGTTTGGATTAATTGGTCGCCTAACGGAAAATACTTTACATTAACCCGTAAAGATAACAGAGAATATAGTGCACTATGGGTCATTAACAATGTTGCTGCAAAACGTCCTACATTGGAGACTTATAAATACTTGATGCCTGGTGAAACAGATTCAACTGAGGCTGAATTGTATATTTTTGATAGTAGTTCATTAAAACCAAAACAGGTTAATATTGCTGCATTCAAAAATCAAACAATAAGCAATTGGAATAAAGATAGAACCAAGGACTCATATAAAGGAAAGCACTATATCAATTATTGGCTAGGTAATGATGAGGAATTCTATATTGCAAGATCTAGCAGAGACTTGAAAAGAATAGATATTGTTGCGGTAAATGTAAATGGACAAACCAGAACTATCCTTGAGGAAAGATCAAATGTTTACTTGGATATTAAAAAACCATATTTCATTAATAATGGAAACCAATTTATACACTGGTCACAAAGAGATGGATGGGGTCATTTTTATTTATACAACAAAAATGGTGGACTTGTAAACCAAATTACTAAAGGCGAGTTTCATTGCGATGATTTAACAAGGTTTAATGAAAATACAGGAACTCTATTTTTTAGAGCAAATGGGAAGGAAAAGAATATTGATCCTTATTATTCTTACTACTATTCTGTTTCCAAAAACGGTGGTCCAATAAAGCTTTTAACTCCTGGTGATTTTGACCACCAAGTTTTGGCGAGTGAAAGCTCAAATTATTTTATAGATAATTTTTCGAGGGTTAACACTGCCCCTGTTAGCAATCTTTATAGTTCAAGTGGTCAATTGATAATGAAGTTGGAAGAAACTGATCTTTCTAATTTATTTGCTGCGGGCTATAAATTTCCAGAACCATTTAAAGTCAAAGCTGGTGATGGCATAACCGATCTTTATGGGGTAATGTATAAGCCATTTGATTTTGACAGTACAAAAACCTACCCTATTATTGAGTACGTTTATCCAGGTCCTCAAACAGAAGCAGTTAATAAAAGCTTTGGTAGATCAATGGATAGAATAGATCGTCTAGCACAAATGGGATTTATTGTGGTCTCAGTTGGAAATAGAGGTGGTCATCCTTCTCGTTCAAAATGGTATCATACTTACGGTTATGGTAACTTAAGGGACTATGGATTGGAAGACAAAAAAGTGGTTGCAGAACAATTAGCTGATAAATATTCATTTATTGATATCAATAAGGTAGGTATAACAGGACACTCTGGAGGGGGATTTATGTCTACTGCTGCGATGTTGGTATATCCAGATTTTTTCAAAGTAGCGGTTTCGGGCGCTGGAAATCACGAAAATAATATTTATAATCGTTGGTGGAGTGAAAGACATCATGGTGTAAAGGAAGAAATATCTTCTAAAGGTGATACAACCTTTACCTATAATATTCAAAGAAATACCGAACTTGCGAAAAACTTGAAAGGTAAATTGTTGATTGTTACTGGTGATATCGATAATAATGTACATCCAGCAAACTCGATTCGCATGGTAGATGCATTAATTAGAGCAAACAAAAGATTTGACTTTTTATTATTACCAGGACAGAGACATGGTTTCGGTGATATGACGGAATATTTCTTTTGGAGAATGGCAGATTATTTTAGTCAACATCTATTAGGTTCTTCTGAAATGAATGAAACGGATATCATGGAAATGAACCGAGAAAAGCCCATGAAATAATGACAGCAAATAACATAGAAAATTTAAAAGAAGCCCTAATTAGTTTTGGGGCTTCTGATTTAAATGAGAATATCTTGAATGATATTAGCCTAACAGAATTGATGGAAATGAGCGTCGATGAATCAAAACCGAGGTTATGTTTCAGAAGTGCTTGGGCATTAGAGCACATATTGCTAAAAAACACAAATTTGTTTAGATCTTCCTATAATGCTCTCATTTCAAATTATGTCATATTAAATAATTGGAGCAGTTTAAGGAGTTATACTAAATTGATTATGTGGTTAGTATCAAATAAAAATTTAGATATCCAATTAACTGAGGTGGAAAGAGAAAATATATTGGAGAAAACTTTTCAAATAATTGAAAATTCAGGTTGTCCTGTAGCTGTTAAGGTGAATGGATTTGATATTTTATATGATCTTTGCCCTTATTTTGAAGGCCTCTCCCAAGAATTAAAAGTATTAATAGAGCTAAATCTAGAAAAAGAAAACACCCCTGCTTTAAAAAGCAGAGGTGTAAGAATCTTATCTAAGTTAACGTGAGTTCGGTTTAAGCACTCTGTCCCCGTTCAGCAGTATTCCTGAAAACCCCTGTATTGGTGTATCCTTCTGTTGTAGCACACCCTGATATGGGTTGAGTCTATAAAATTGATCCCTTCACTATTGCCAATCCAGCAAATCTTTACAAAAAGCATAAAGGGAGAGCACATCTTGGTTGAAGCTCTACGAAACGATTGTAGCGGTCAATCCAGGGAAGAGGTCCCTGAGATGGGCCAAACAGGAGGCTACACTGACTCTCCGTCCTCTCTCGTTCAGAGATTGTTCGCACCTTGTTCGGACCTCGTTCGGGTGTGATCCGAACAAGGTCCGAACAAGGTGCGGCTGAGGTCCGAACGAAAGAGGACGGAGAGTGCAACTTGTCCCCTATACGTCCTAAGTAAAAGGACAAAAAGAAAAAAGAAATTAAATGAAAATCAAGATTTGAATCCTTGTGTATTAGTTAATGAGAGTTCGGTTTAAGCGGCGAGGAACAATTGGTTTTCATGCTGTTCAACCTATGGAACACTGTCCCCGTCCAGCAGTATTCACTTTTGCCAAGACAACCACATCTTTACAAAAAGCATAAGGGGGAGAGCACATTTTAACTCTTTTTCTCATCCCGAACTCACGTTAAGTTAGGATGATTAAAATAACGTATTACCTTTATTAAAAATGTTTTTTCCTAAATGCTTAAACGCTAATTCAGTACATTCACGACCTCTTGAGGTACGCATAAGATAACCTTCCTGAATCAAAAATGGTTCATAAACCTCTTCAATAGTTCCTTCATCTTCACCCACCGCAGTTGCAATAGTTTTCAATCCTACAGGACCTCCTTTGAATTTATCAATAATGGTACTGAGAATCCTATTATCCATTTCATCCAAACCATGCTCATCGACATTTAGAGCATTCAAAGCAAATTGAGCTATTCCTTTTTCAATGGAACCATTTCCTTTAATTTGGGCAAAATCGCGGGTTCTCCGCAAAAGTGCATTTGCAATTCTAGGTGTACCTCTACTTCTTCTTGCAATTTCAAATGCTCCTTCTTCATTTATGGGTACATTCAATATAATTGCCGAGCGCATTACAATATCAGTTAACAGTTTAGAATCATAATATTGCAACCTAGAATTGATACCAAAACGAGCTCTTAATGGAGCAGTCAATAATCCAGAACGTGTCGTAGCACCTACTAAAGTAAATGGGTTAAGAGAAATTTGGACAGATCGCGCATTCGGACCTGTCTCCAACATGATATCTATTTTGAAGTCTTCCATTGCTGAATACAAATACTCTTCAACCAAAGGGCTTAAACGATGTATTTCATCAATGAATAATATGTCTCCTTCTTCAAGATTTGTCAATAGACCTGCAAGATCACCAGGTTTATCTAAAACGGGGCCTGAAGTAATTTTAATACCTACCCCCATTTCATTAGCAATAATATGAGACAATGTAGTTTTTCCAAGTCCCGGAGGGCCGTGCAATAATACATGGTCTAATGCCTCGCCTCGTAATTTGGCCGCTTTAACAAATATGGAAAGGTTTTCTAAAATCTTGGCCTGACCTGTAAAATCATCGAAGCTTTGAGGACGAAGAACCCGCTCCAAATCTTTATCAGTCGGCGTTAATCTATCAGGATTGGGATCAAGGTTTTCATTCATATCGCTGTACACTAATCTTTTACAATAATTATCTCTCGTATTTTTTAAATAAACTTCCCATTTTCATCTGGATAACTCCGAAAAAAGCTTCTTTAAAAATTTTGGTACTCATTTTTGAAGTGCCTAATGTCCTATCTGTAAATATAATAGGAATTTCCACTACATTGAAACCATATTGAATTGCCGTAAATTTCATTTCAATTTGAAAAGCATAGCCTACAAATTTAATTTTATCAAGAGGAATAGTTTCTAAAACCTCTCTTCTAAAACAAACAAAACCTGCAGTAGCATCTTGAATTTTAATTCTTGTAATTAAACGAACATATGCTGAAGCAAAATATGACATCAATACTCTGTTCATAGGCCAATTAACAACATTTACACCTTTAATGTATCTAGATCCAATTGCCATGTCTGCTCCTCCATTCTTACAAGTGTCACGCAAACGGATTAGGTCGTCAGGATTATGGCTGAAATCTGCATCCATTTCAAATATAAAAGAATATTCACGTTGTAAGGCCCATTTGAATCCATGAATATAAGCTGTTCCTAACCCTAACTTACCTTTTCTTTCCTCAATGAACAATCGATCCTTGAATTCTGAAGCTTGTAATTCCTTTACAATATTGGCTGTTCCATCAGGGGAGCCATCGTCTACAATTAAAATTTGGAATTCCACTTCTAAAGAAAAAACCTTGCGTATTATTCGCTCTATGTTTTCCTTTTCATTATATGTTGGAATAATAACTATGCTATCTGCCACGTCAATTTTTTGATTTGGTAAAGTTAATCATTTACTATAATTAATTTACAGTTACGGGTACAATGGTTCAAGAAAAAGCCGATTGAAATTATCGAGGGCACTGAAAAAGTCTCAACTTTTTAATGAGATTTAAAGAAATGACTGAGTACAGGATTTATCTTACTCGGTCATTTTTGTTCTAAGGATTTCTGAAAATTTGTTTTTTAATGGTTTTATTGAAGGTTTAATCGACCATGAGTGGCTATTTAGGCTTTCAGAATCTCAAATCCATTGATTTTGAGGTAATATTCCTCCTTTTTAGATCAATTTCAGGATTCTTTTCAAGTTTACCGTGAAGATGGCCATTGCACCCTGCATTTCCATATTTTGGATGCCATAGGAATCTGCTCTTC
>NZ_PEBA01000013.1:0-67281 GCF_002734235.1 Sphingobacterium sp. 1.A.5 | reverse complement strand
TTCATGTTGCCAGTAGTGCTGCGGAGTCCATTAGAAATGTCACGAACCGAATCTGCCGAAGAGAGATGGCAGAATAGCATGCTCACAAAATGCGTCCAACTGTTGATGCCCTTGTGATGTTTGTCAGATTGATGTTCGTGAACCAATTTTTTGAAAATGTTCCGATCTACGAGTCCCAAAATCTGAGAGAATACGTTTATATTTACCATGGCGATGGATCAATTTTGGCGAAATAAATATAGCATTCCCTGCTATATAAATCCACCGCCATTTTTTCCCTCGTTTAGGACGCTACTGAAGGTCATTCGTTAAACTAGGCCTAAACTGGTATGTTTCGGACTGGCAGTTGAAAAATCTGCAATATGCAGACCATAATAATCCGGCTGTGATTGTTTCAAATCATCCTAATTCATTTTTTGACGCACTGATTATTACTGTGCATCAACCATCTGAAATATGTTTTTTAACAAGGGGAGATATTTTTGAAAAACCTTGGGCAAATTGGGCATTGCGTACATTCTTTATGTTGCCAATTTATAAGAAAAATGATGGCGATGATGCTGAGATCAGGAATGCATTCACTTATGACGAATGTGTACGACAGTTGAAGATGGGACGCAAATTGTTGATTTTCCCTGAAGGAGTTTCAAGAAATCATATTGATTTAAAACCTTTTATGACAACAGGGTTGAACTCTATTATCCAACGAGCAGTTCAGATGGATGTACCTATTCAGGTACAACCTTATATTTTGAGTTATAATTCATTTGATTTTAACCCCAAGGCTGTGTACTTAGAAGCTTTGGAGCCTATTGACTCCACAGATTATTTAAATAATTCTGAAGTTATGACCAAAGAGATTATTAAAAAGGTTAGAGGGGAAATGGATAGCCATATGCTCAATAGCTTTGTGGGAGAAACAGAAGGCATCCGAAAAAGTAGAGAATGGATGAAATTCCCAGCAATAGCTGGTAAATATACACATAACTGGTACTATCAGTTAGTCAAAAAACAGGTATTGAAAAAAACAGAAAATACGATCTTTTATGATTCTTTATTATTTGCTGTTCTTCTATTTACTTATCCTGTTATTATCTTTTTATTGAGTGTAATTATAGGCAGTATCACGGGGTTTTGGTGGGGATTTTTGATATTTATCCTCTTGCCATTCTTGTCATATTGTTGGGTACAGTACCAGCCTGTTAGGGTTGGTGGAGAAAATTTAGATGATCGTGTCAACAAGTTGAATCCTTAAATTTATTCTGCTGCTTTTTACCCGAGATTTTATAATATAATTTTTTACCATATTTAATTGCGAAATACAGCATGATCAAGACCAAGATCCCTGCAAGCACCGGAATAAATATGGCGAATATACTCATGATGGTAGACCCAATGGTTTCTACTGTTGACAGGACAGGATTACCTACACCTGCAGTCGTTGTGGAGGATGCAGCTCTGGTGCCGGCAAGCACTGAGCTTATAGTGGCAGCTGTGCCTCCGCCGGCAATTATTGCCAAGGACCATTGTATCCAGTTGTTTACCTCTGTAAATTGAGAAGCAAAGAGCATGGATCCAGCAATAGTAGCAAGTGGAACAGTGATACTGTCTAGAATATTGTCAACAAAGGGGATATAGTAGGCAATGATTTCTGTCAAGGTAGCAATTCCAGTAGCTATTACCGCAGGTAAGCTCCCAATCCAAGCATAATCTGCATCCAAAGGAATAATCTTGAGATAAGTGCCTAGACTCAAAAAGAAAATAGGCAAAAATACACGAAACCCTGTGGCTGCAGCAAGGCCAATGCCTATGAACAACGAAACTAAGTATGGTAGTGAATCGGTCATCTCTTGGATTTATGAATTTTACAACAAAATTCTAGCCAATAAATTAACCTTCCAGATTCATGATTTCTTCAGCCAATAATTCCCAATCTTGTTGCAATGTTTCTAGCTTTGCTTTTTCAGAATTGTAATTCCGAGTGTATTCCTGTAATTTGACAGCATCAGAATAAATGTCTTCTTGTGCTAGTTCAGTTTCCAGACGTTTTACCAAAACCTCTTGCTCTTCGATTTTCTCTTCCAAAAGATTTAACTCTTTATTCTTTTTTTGAATAATCCTTTTTACGTCTTCGGTTGGAGCTGCTTTCTCCTTCTTTGGTTCCTCTTTAGGTTTCTTTTCCTGCTTGATTTCAGGTTTGATAACACGTTTTGAGTTCCATTCCTCATATTCTTGGTAGGATCCAGGATATTCTTTTATTTCCTTGTTTTCAATAAACCAGATTTTATTGGCAATATTGTCCAGAAAATATCGGTCGTGGGATACGACAATGAATGATCCTTCATACTGTTGAAGAGCTTGGATTAAGATATTGACAGATGCCATATCCAAGTGATTGGTCGGCTCATCCAGTACCAAGAAATTGGCATCTGCAGTCAATGCTTTGGCAAGAGCAACCCTTGATTTTTCACCCCCAGACAAAACTTTGATCTTTTTGAAAACATCATCGCCAGTAAATAGGAAACTACCCAAAATAGAACGTAGTTCTGTTTCTGTATGCTTAGGCGCAAAGGCAACTAATTCTTGAAGAACAGAATTTTCTAAATGCAAAGCCTCTAATTGATGTTGGGCAAAGAACGTTTGTGATACATTGTGTCCTTTCGTACTTTTTCCTTCAAATTCTTTGTCCGCATCAGCAACAATCCTTAGCAAAGTAGATTTACCTTTACCATTGGCACCAATTAATGCAATTTTGTCACCTTTTTCAATCAAACCATCCGTGTTTTCCAAAATTTCAACATTTGGATACGATTTGGAAATGTTTTCCAAGGTCACCACATGCCTGCCTGATGGTTTGGAGAATTTAAAGCTGAAGTTTACCTCAGGGTTATCATCATCCACTTCCTCCACTTTTTCCATTCTATCCAAAGCCTTGATTCGGGACTGAACCATTTTTGCTTTACTTGCTTTGGAACGGAATCTTTCGATTAGTTTCTCTTCTTGCTTGATCTTAGCCTGTTGGTTCTTAAATTGATTGCTCTGGATTTCACCACGCAGAGATTTTTCCTCTAGGTAAAAACTATAGTTACCTGCATAGAGCGTTAACTTTCCTTTCCTTGATTCAACAGTTTTATTGATAATACGGTCCAAGAAGTAACGGTCATGGGATACGATAACAATTGCACCTTCGAAACTTTGCAAATAAGTTTCAAGCCATTTGATTGATGGTAAGTCCAAGTGGTTGGTAGGCTCATCCAGTAATAGGATATCAGGCGCTTGCAACAAGATTCTCGCCAACATAACACGCATTCTCCATCCTCCTGAGAAGGTAGCTAATGGTCTTTGTTGTTCTTCTTCTGAAAATCCCAATCCTGCAAGGATTTCATGAGCACGGAATTCTATACTGTAACCATCCAATGCCTCGAATTCTGTTTGCTTATCGCTCAGCTTATTCAAGATATCATCGGAATAATCAGTTTCCAGTTTTTTCAACAGATTTTCTATTTCTGTATGAAGCTGATTCTGACGTTCAAAAGCTTCCATGGCAACATGAAGAATGCTCTTGTCCGAATGATAAGAAAGTAAATCTTGATTTAAATAACCTAACTTAAGGTCTTTGGCCATAGAGATCGTACCGCTGGTAGGTGAATATTCTCCGACGATAAGTTTCAATAAAGTAGATTTTCCGGTACCATTGGCACCGATTAGACCAACTTTATCACCTGGTTTAATATGCCAGTTGGCCTCATCGTACAAGGCCCTTGATCCAATTTCGAATGTTAAGTTATTTATAGATATCATTTCGGGTGCAAAAGTAATGAATATTTCTTCATCTTTGGCTACCTTTGCACTCATGTATAAGCTAGTTAAACCATTATTCTTCTCCATGAACCCTGAAGAAGCACATCACACGGTGACTTCTGGATTGAAATTCTTCAACAAAATTTGGGGCACGAAATCTTTGTTAAAATCATTGTATTGCGTGGATGACCCAAGGTTGGAAACCAAGGTTTTCGGCTTGACATTCAAGAATCCTGTCGGCCTTGCCGCGGGATTTGATAAAAATGCAGAATACATCGAGGATATGGCAAGACTAGGTTTTGGCTTTATAGAAATTGGAACCGTTACACCAAAACCGCAGCCCGGAAATGACAAACCCAGGATGTTCAGACTCGTTGATGACTATGCGCTGATCAATAGAATGGGATTCAATAATAAAGGTGCTGATGTAGCTGCCGCAAAACTGAAATTCCTAAAAGAAAAAAATGGCGTAATCATAGGAGGAAATATTGGTAAAAATAAAGTTACACCTAATGAAGAAGCTGTCAACGATTATATTTACTGTTTTAATTCATTGTTTGATTATGTAGATTATTTTGTTGTGAATGTCAGTTCACCAAATACGCCAGGACTACGTGACTTACAGGAAAAAGGACCGTTAATGCATATTCTAAACACACTGCAGAATTTAAATCTTGAAAAAAGTAACCCAAAGCCTATTTTGTTAAAAATTGCTCCTGATTTGACCTTCACACAGCTGGATGATATAGTAGAAATAGTTTTGGAAACAAAAATTGCAGGAGTGATCGCGACCAATACGACAATTGCTAGAGAAGGTCTGCAAAGCCATAGAAGTTTGGTTCAGGAACCAGGTGGGGTAAGTGGAAAGCCATTAACAAGAAGATCAACAGAGGTGATTAAATACCTTTCTGATAAATCAGAAAAAGCATTTCCAATCATAGGGGTAGGAGGAATACACTCTGCAGAGGATGCAATTGAAAAATTAAATGCAGGAGCAAGCCTAGTCCAAGTATATACAGGATTTATATACCAAGGGCCTGGCCTCGTTGCTGATATTTGTAAAGGAATTCTGAAAGAGAAAAAATAAAAAAAAAGGAGGTTAAATTTTAACCTCCTTTTTCACTAAATTATTGAGCTACTTTCTTAAGTATGTATTGATCTTTCAATGGGCCATCAATTGGATTTCCTTCTTGATCTAAAGAAAACAATTGATTTTCTCCAACTTTCAGCTTCATGTTCACATCTTTTCCAACTAAATGTACTACACTGCCGTTGTTGTGCCACATGAATTTACCTGTATCTTCAACTTTGGTATCACTTTCTTGATAAACTCCTTTATAACTAAAGGTCTCATCGGAATTTAAAGTAACAGTAGTTTCAATTCCCGGACAATCTGCACATGGAATGACGCCAGTGTAAGACCCCGCCCAATCCAATGAGTTCTGCGAAGTATGCGTAGTATCTACAAGATTCGTATCGGTTGTTTCCATACTGCTGGAATCAGATTCTAATTGTTTTTTGGCATTTGATGTGCAGGAGCTAACCGTTATTATAGATGCTAAGCTTGCTATTAACCATAGTTGTTTCATAAAGACTAATTTTATTTATCAAATTTATCCAAAAATTAAGCCAATTGAAAAGATATAACTAAAAATTTTTACAATAATTTTTCTTATTAAAAAAATAAAGCCCCCAAATATTTATTTGAAAGGCTTAAATTAATTTTAAACCAATATTAGTACTGCTCTATGAAAAATTTTAATAACTCAGTTGTTGTAACAATTTCCTTGAGGTACTCACCACTTTGTGTTTTTATAAGCAGCATCCCAAAACATAAACTCTAATTTACTAGCAGTTTTAAAGGCCTCCAGCATTAATTTTCTTTTTTCTGCCGTTGAATCTTCAGCCATGACATCCGTATATGCAATTGCGAGTTTTACACCCTCCGCAAATTCATCCCCGCTATAAGTATCTATCCAATTTTTATAAGGATTGTTAGATGAATTTTGAGTTTCCAAGATGTGGTCGCCTACTTCTTTATAAATCCAAAAACAAGGTAAAATTGCGGCTGTTGCCACTTCAATCGGGTCAAAGGCCACAGTGCTTTTGAGAAAATGAATATAGTGATGGCAAATAGGTTCTATGGTTATTTCTTGATGTGCCTGAAGACCAAATTGTTCAAAATAAGCTTCATGCAATGCACTCTCAACAACCAAAGCATTTTTCCCAAATTCGAAAAAATCCAATGCCATTTTATTATCCATTGCTTTAGAACCTAAAGCAGCCAATGCCCTGCCATAATGTTCAAGATATTTAGCATCTTGAAGCATATAAAACTGAAATTTCTCCAGTGGAAGTGTGCCTTCTTTTAATTCTTGGATAAACGGCATTTCCAATATTTCTTGAAATAAGGGTTGGATGCTCTGCCAAGCATGATCAGTCCAATTCATATTTAATGAGTTTTATGGGGTTAAAAAAATGATTTAGAGGTCCGTTGCCTTTGCCTATAACGAGATCTTTACTGCCAAGTATAGCACTATTAACATACGATAATCCTTTTTCTGTTGCTTGAGTTAGGTTAAACCCTCTCGCTAAAAAAGAGGCAATTGCAGAAGAAAGTGTACATCCTGAACCATGAGTGTTTTTGGTGTTAACTCGTTTAGATTCAAAATATTGCGCTGGTTTACCATGTTGAATAAGGATACTCGTTAAAATATCGCTGTCTAGATGGCCTCCTTTTAATAAAGCAGACTTACAACCTAGTCCAAGGATCTCTTCCGAAACTTCTTCCATAGCCTTGACGTCAGAAATCTCCTTTCCTACAAGCACGGAAACTTCATCCAAATTTGGAGTAATAATAGATGCAATTGGAAACAATAACTCTTTAATCGCCTGAATCGTTTCGTCCTTTATCAATCGATGACCACTTGTTGAAACCATCACTGGATCGAATACTATACTTCCTCTATAATCTTTAAGGTGGTTTGCAATAACCTCAACCAGTTCACTGCTATGGACCATTCCAATTTTAATGCTGTCAGGATAGATGTCGTCAAAGAGGCAATCTAATTGTTCTTTGACTGCTTCTGTAGGTATTTCAAAAATATTTCTTACTCCTTGAGTGTTTTGGACCGGCAAAGCAGTTAGTACATTCATAGCATAACACCCCAATGATGAAATTGTCTTTGTGTCAGCTTGAATTCCTGCACCACCACTGCCATCAAACCCTGCAATACTTAATACTGTAGGTGTTTGATATTTTTTATCTTCTGTCATATGATTTTTCCCTTTAATTCTTCTGCTGCTTTCCTAGGATCTGTGCTTGCACAGATAGCTGAAACAACAGCGATACTATTTGCCCCTGATTCAAATGCTTTTCCAGCATTTGAAATATTCATCCCTCCAATAGCGATCATTGGCTTAGAAACTGTTTTGGACAATTCTTCCAATCCATCAATACCCCAAGTTGTCACTGTATTCGTCTTGGTAGGAGTTTTGAAAATTGGGCTTACCCCCAAATGATGGACGGCATGCATCTCCTTATCCTTTAATTGTTCTGCAAATTCCAGGGACCAACCAATTTTAAGACGATCGCCATAGGTGGAGATAATATCAAGTGGTTGCATATCTGATAAACCAACATGTATACCCCAAGAACCAATTTCAGCAGCTATATCTGCTGCATCATTGATGATCAAAGGCACAGCATACCTGTCTGTTATATTTTTTAGATCTATTGCTTTCTGCAAGTACTCTTTCCTTGAAATATCCTTTTCCCTAAGTTGAATAATATCAACCCCTCCTTGGATTGCCGCTTCAGCTACTTGTAGCCAAGGCAAATGTTTACAGTCAGACTCAGATATGACCAAATAAAGTGGATAGGGAAAATCAGGATGGATTGGCATTTCTCTTGAGCTTAAGATTTTCAGAGATCTGTTCTTTACTGAGATTATACAGCGTATCGTATAAGTTCAATTGCAAGCTTCCGGGACCTTTTGAGATGGAGGCTGATAACTCACCGGCAAGGCTAGTTATTGCAACTCCAGCAATCGCTTCCTGAAATGGATTGTTGCCAAGTCCCAAGAATGCTGCAATGATAGCTGTCGATGTGCATCCAAGCCCTGTCACTTTGGTCATCATCGCAGATCCATTGGCAATTTCGGCAACTTCATCTCCAGAAATTACATAATCTATTTCCCCAGAAATGCATATGATTGATCCATATTCTTTATTCAAAAACTTACCAGCTTCCAGTGCAGTTGAACTTTCTTCCGTACTATCAACTCCTTTTCCAGTAGACCCAAAATTTTGGAGCGCCATGATTTCAGAAGCATTCCCTCTTATTACTATTGGCTTGAGGGCCAATAATTTTTTCAAGGTTTCATTTCTAAGAGAAGATATTCCAGCACCAACAGGATCCAATATCCATGGTTTCCCAATTTTATTGGCAAAAGAAGCAGCTAAAATCATGCTTTCTGCCCAAGGTTTACTCAAAGTTCCTATATTGATTACAAGGGAGTTGCAAAAGGTTAATACCTCTTCGATTTCTTCTTCAGCATGTACCATAATAGGCGATGCACCTAAAGCCAATAAAGCATTGGCGGTGTTGTTCATCACTACAAAGTTGGTGATGTTTTGTACGAGTGGTGTTGTGGATCGTACCTGAGTGAGCAAAGTATAAATGTCGTTTTCCATTAATATTATTTTAAATTACATTAATGGCTAAAAAGGGTAGGAAGGGGGCATAAAAAAATGCCAAGCGATCATTGCTTTTCCCTACGCCGGTTTTAACCGTATCAGGTTCAAAGGGACTCTCTCAATTCTTTTCAGAATACCCCTAAAGCCAAATCAAAGATAGCCTAAACAATCTGCAAAGTCAAATTATAAAGGCTATCTCGAATTCTTATGAGTTTAATAAGATTTTAATACGAAGTATGGTGTCGCGGTCTTTTTGCTTTTCACTCTCACTGAGAATTTCCCATGGAATCAAGGAGGGATGCAATTTGAGTTCATCGTTCCTTTCTTCCCCAAAATCCCAACCGTTGATATAGCGATGTGCCATCCAACGGTTATGTTCGATTATGGCTAACGTTTCTACCTCATCTTCTGTGAACATTATGTTTTGAGGTTCATGAACTGGCCAGTTTTTGCCAGTCATTAAAAACTTATAAGGTATATGATCTGCTTGTGCCCGATTGGCGTCTTTAGCATCTTCTGTCAAGGTATGCCAATCAGAGGTATATTTCGAAGATTCGGAACTTGCTCCAGAAAGTAATTTTCTGTAATCATCATGAATAGACTGGGCTAAACGATCTTGTTTTTCGCCAGTAATAAATTCTAAGTCACAAATATCTTCCATCTGACCAAAAAACTTGATCCTGTCAATTTCATCAGAAGAACGGATTAACTTCCGAAGGCCCTTACCTTCTGCATTCAAAACATAAATAGGATAGGAGACTTGTTGAGTTTTGTTCAATATCTCTAAAGCAGCATTCAGGTTTTGCTGATCTTGATCAAAACTGGTTATAAACAAAACATCCGAATCGTTGTCCGCTAATTTCTCCTGTTCTATCACTTCATTGTATGATCCATCAAAATTTTTAAAGGCAATTGGGAATATTTTCTGAGCTTTAGGATATTGCTCTTGAAAATATTTTCTGTCTTTATCGGCTTTTTCAGAATAGATGGAAACTTGAAGGTCATTTGCAGTTGAAATATGGAATATTCTCATCACTTGAATCAGCATCGCTTTCGCAAAATCTCCATATCCCAAGAATACTATTTTTTTAATATCAGACAATTGCTTTCCACTTGATTGCATATCCAATGGAATTTGAGCAAAGAACTGTCGCGCTAACATCTTTTGGATGTTGAAGAAATGTAGGTCAATATTGTTTTTCTGAAAATGAATGCCTGTATTCTTAACAAGGTCAATTAAACGAGGATTACTAATATGCAAATATGCTTTTAGAAGATTTGTGCATTTAGATTCATCATAGATGTCCTGTATAGACTCTATGATTTCAATAACAGTTTGTTCATTTTCCAAAAAAGCAATTAGAGTTGATGCTCTCTTGATTCCAGCTTCGATGAGGGTATTTTCCTCCTCAGCATTTCCAATGATTACAATATGACCTAGTTTTTTGACAGAATTAATATCGGCATGTTCAGTTTCTTTTTCAATTGCAACAGCTTTTTTATGGTGTTCTTCTTTCAGGTTTTTAAACAGCTGTCTACCTTTTTTGGAAATCCCTACAGAGATGACGTGATCTTTTTTAAATGATGCTTTTAACAAATTCAGTTGTTCAGAAAAGACCTTTTGGATAATTTTGAAAGCACCAAAAATCAGGATACCAATAGTACATATCTTAGCAACAATAAGTTCCCAAGGTACATCATTGTCTTCCAAACCTGATGCTGTTGGGTCACCCCCAAAAACTATCTTTATGATTCTGTAAATCCTATCGGGTAAGTACCTCAAAGTGTTACTTTCCGGGAAAAACTTGGATAAACCAACCCATGAAATAATAATCAAAAAAACTATGAATAATATCCCTAAAAGTCCTTTCTGCCGTCTTGTTAATTTCATGTTCATTACTTACTAAGATTCTGTTTAGCTTCCTTGAGAAGGTTTTCAACTTCAGATTTTAATTCCTTGTTTTTGATTTTTAATAGCTGTTTGTCTGTAATTTCAACTAATCTTTGGCCAATTAATTTTGTGTCAGGATTACTGCTGAAATAATTGGCAACCATCGCTCGTGCCAATGGATGATAATCATAAGTTACTGCCAATAACTGCAAATTAGCCTCATTCTTGATCGGATAATTCTTCTTCAAAACATCCGTGATTTTTTCATTTGAACTCGGTGAAACAGTTCTTAAGAATGGGTCTTCAAAATACCAAGTGTTATAGTCTCCTGTGCTGTCGGTATAATTTAAGATAGCTCCAGTCTCATTATCATATTTCTTGCCATAGAATTTTTCCAAATCCCTTGCCAATTGGTCTTTTGACATACTTACTTGCCCTGGCGTTTCCCAAACATGGATTGCCATTCCATTAACCAAAGACTCCACAGTCATAATCTGTTTATCACCTGGCATGATATAGATACCATCGAATTTTTGATTGATAAACGGCATCGTTAGAATATTCCCTGATTTTGCATCAACGACTTTTGCGGCAAAAGCAAATCTCTCACCATCATCCTGAACAAAAATCTTTGAATCATCATCCGAAAAGTGGAAATATTGCGTAAACCTACTGATCCGAATATTTTGGCCGAAGGATTTTTTGGTTTCCAAATTCCAAAGTCGCATGTGCGTAGCATCTTCAGATAAGGCCATTACATTCCCCTCGTTATTGAAAACTATAAATGGCGCTGCAATGGTCTTAACCTGAAATATTGGTTTATAATCTGTTGTTTTCAAAACTTTCGCATCTCCACTTTTGCTGATAATAACCAAGTATTCGCTGGTTGGGTTAAAAGCGCCACTGTTAATGGTTTCTTTTCCCTCGGCTAAGACTTTCTTGGATGCAATATCCATGATGGACCAGCCATCAGGTTTCACCATCACCACGGTTTTGAAATCTGGACTTACAGTAAACCCAGGAATATCTTGATCCATTGCAAAATTAAGGGTCTGTTTACCGGTAGCAATATCCCAAGCAGCGAAACTTTTATTGCTTGTCCTGGCCATTACTTCGGTTTCGTCCTTATTGAAGATGTAAGTTTTTACTTGGGAATCAAATGGCTTCCCAACAGGTTTGCCATTGCTGGCATCAAAGAAATAGGTTTTGCCACTTATTCCCTTGACCAATATCTTTTTACTTTTTTGAAGAACTAAAAAAAGTGCTATTTCTTCTGGAATCTTGATGAACTCATTGTTTTTTTGACCTGTCTTTAAATTCAACTTTGCCAAGGCGGGTTTGCCCTTATATCTTAAAAATGCTTCATCATTTGTGATTCCAGGATGGGCATGTGACAATCCTCCTTCTTCATAATATTGAGCCACCCTTAATGGGGTGGTGTTTTTATTTTCTATAAATGTTTGCGAATTATTACTCACTAGATATTGGGACCAGTCGGGCGATGTTGCATCTTCGTCACTAGGATCCTTTTCCATCATTTTCATCAAGTCTGTCAAGAAGAAGATATTCCGCGGTAATTCTGTGTTCTTTAATGTCGAACCATTATTGGTATTCACCTGTACAATCTGAGCTTCATCACCGATATATAAATTACCATTGTCAGTGAATCCCACAAACTTGATGTAAAAAGGACCTGGTAAAAACCAATTGATACCGTTGCTTTTATTAAAATAATATAAGCCTTCAGAATTACGAAAAGCAATTTGATTGCCATCCTTGCTAAAGGCAGGAGGGTTTGAACCCAATTTGGTCGACTTTTTAAAAATTTCCTTTGGTATATCGGTTGCCAAATCATAGATAGTCAATTCATTACCTTCCTTCAAGCCACGATTGATATATAAAGTTTTTGAAGTCTTGTCAAAATAAGCTGATGTAGGAACCAGTTGATCATTTTTGATTAATATTTGCTCTTGTTTAGTGACTGTATTAAAAAAAATAACATCTTTTGATTGTTTGTTGATGACTATATATTTTGAATCTGGAGAAATGGCGGTAAGTGAAATAAAACTACTGTCGAGATTAGGACGGAGGATATCTTTTTTATCATTAGCCATATTATATCTGACGATCTCAAGATCTGAATTGACTACATAAGCATTGTCTTTCTCGTCAAATTGGGGGAATCGAGGCTGGTTAGAAGATATATCATCTCTTTGTATCAACTGTTTTCTGGTTGTTGCATCCCATACTTGCAATACATTGCTATTGTCTCCAGCACTTGCAAATCCAACAATCCATTTACCATTGGGCGAGAATCTAATGCCTCCAAAATTTACATTGGGCATTCTGATCAAGTCTTCCTGTACCGCCAACATAGAATGTGCAAATAAGGCTGCACTCTCATCGCCTCGGCGTGTAGCTTCTGCAATATAAGCTGCACCGTCACCATACTCACTTTCCGTAAGCTTGTTTATTCCTGATGCATATAATGATTTCGCAAGATTTTTCAAGGCTGAATTTCTCTGATTCCATGCAAAGATGCCCGCCAATATTGCAATAACTCCTAATGCCCCAATTGCAGTTGCAATCCTTTTGATATTCCTGTTTTTCTGCTTTATTTTTTCTAATTGGTAGGCTTGGTCTCGTTTGGTTAATTCTGCCAATGGCACACCTAAGATTCCAGAAATAATCTTTAACAATGCAAGGTCGAGTCTTTTTTTGTATTCATCGACCAATCCTTTTATTTGATGATTAGGTGTACCTTTATCATGCAAATATCTTCTGTATCCTTCTGCCGATGTGAAACCTTCTTCTTGCGTATTTGGAATTCTGACATCTGCAGCCAATACCTCCTCGGGTTGATCATAAAGGATTTTGCCGGTCTCGTCAATGTTATACCTCAACTCATCTGGAAAACATTGGGCATCGGTATTTTCTTTCCCATATTCTGGTTCGCCTTTTATGATCAGAGCGATAATTTTTTGAGATTTTCCAGTTTGCTTAAAATATTTAAGTTCATCCCTGACATATGTTGATCTTGCTGATTTGGGAGAACTCAAATAAATAAGGAATTCAGAACGGTCTAAGGCTGATGTTAAGGAGCCACTAAGGCTAGAACTAGCTGATAATTCTTTTTCATCTTGAAAAACAGGATATATCTGCCTGGGGATTTCTTCACCGGCAGCATTCTTCTTTCCAATTAAATCCTCGGGGATTTCATAAGTTTCTAAAGCATGATGCAACCAATCTGCCCACTTTCTGCCTTCCCCTTGATTGTCACTATGGCTATAACTAATAAATGCTTTGTATTTTTTTGTTAGGTCCTGATCTTGATTTTCCATAAATACAATTTTTGGTTGAGTTGTCGATTTTCAATAGACAAAAACCAAACCCTTTTCTATTAATTTTAATAAAGAGTGATAAAAAACTGTTTAGTATTTAATTTGATTAAGAAAAAATCAATAATTTTTAATTGATGTTATAACATTGTTTTAACTATTGAAAAATTATGTAGTCATTTTCGAACATGCAGTTGAACAATTTCGGAAGGATGTATTCTTATTGTCCTGAATGCTTTTTATATAATCTTGTTTCACTCTTGTTCCAGTCTTGTTCCACTCTCCGTATTCTTTCGTTCGGACCTCGTTCGGACCTTGTTCGGGTGTATTCCGAAGCAGCTCCGAACGAGGTCCGAACAAAGTCCGAACAAGAGACGAAGGAGAGTAGAAGAAGGTAGAAAGGAGAATAGCAGAGGTCTTGCAGTCGTGGAGGCCACGAATGCCATGGTTGGTTTTCCTGGCCGCCATGGTTGGTGTCCTGGTCGCCATGGTTGGTGTCTTCACCAACCATCTTCAGCATAGCTAATTTTCACTAATGAATAATGCCATTTCATGGCAAGATGCAGTTACTTTTGAGGCGCAAAAGTAACCAAAACGCTTGCTCATTTAAGGTGGCTTGTCGCACAAGTCCAACGCACATGGACAAAAATGCCTTATTGCCGAGGATGCCGTTCTAATCAATTATCTCTTTTGAGGAGATAATTGCTTGAAAGCATCCAAGGTCGGTCCCTGAGCGGAGTCGAAGGGCAATCCCCACGCACAGAGGCCGCGGCATTTTGTCCATCTTTCCGCCACTGAAAATGAGCGGGATTCGGCTTCGAATAAACAATTAGGTTGCAAAACGTCAGGGTTGGTGTTCCTGGTCGCCATGGTTGGTGTCTTCACCAACCATCTTCAGCATAGCTAATTTTCACTAATGAATAATGCCATTTCATGGCAAGATGCAGTTACTTTTGAGGCGCAAAAGTAACCAAAACGCTTGCTCATTTAAGGTGGCTTGTCGCACAAGTCCAACGCACATGGACAAAAATGCCTTATTGCCGAGGATGCCGTTCTAATCAATTATCTCTTTTGAGGAGATAATTGTTTTAAAGCATCCAAGGGCAAGGCCGACGCACAGAGGCCGCGGCATTTTTTCCATCTTTCCGCCACTGAAAATGAGCGGGATTCGGCTTCGAATAAACAATTAGGTTGCTAAACGCCAGGGTTGATATCCTTGGTCGCCATGCTTGGTGAAGACACCAACCATCATTCGACGCCATGGTTGGTGTCTTCACCAACCATCATTTTCGATAGTCTACTTAGCACTAGGTAACCTAGGATTTTCTATGGCAGGTGGTGACACCTGCCACGGCGAGCAGGGACACCTTCGGGGGCGTTTAAGACAAAAAACGAGAAAAGCTCGGATTTTACCGAGCTTTTCTTTTTTATAAAACTATTATTTATGCAAGAACGAATTGTAAGTCAGCTTGAAACTTAACATCTTCACTTACCATCACACCACCAGTTTCTAGCGCAGCATTCCAAGTCAATCCAAAATCATTACGGTTGATTTTTCCTGTCACAGTGTAACCAGCTTTTTGGTTACCCCAAGGATCTTTACCAATACCACCGAATTCTACATCAAATGTTACCGGTTTTGTAACTTCTTTAATCGTTAAATCACCAGACAATTTGTATTCATCATCATCTGTTTTTTTGATTCCTGTAGACACAAATTTAATGTCTGGGAATTGGGTTACAGCGAAGAAATCATCACTTTTCAAGTGCTGATCACGTTGGCTGTTTTTAGTGTTGATAGAATCAGTTTTGATTTCTACTGATACATGTTTTGCTGCATCTAAATCGTCAGAGCTGTTATCAACTACTACATTGAAATTTTCAAAATGACCTTTTACTGTTGAGATCATCATGTGTTTTACTTTAAATTCAATTTCACTGTGTGCGGTGTCTAAGTTCCAAGTTGCCATAATATTTTTCTATTTAATTTTTCTATTTGTTTTTGTTCAACAAAGATGAGGTATAAAATGTTTAAACACATTGATGTATGTTAAGAAATAAAAAATTAATTTCCGATTTAACAGTATGTGAACAAATGCTATGTAAAATTAAATAATTGATAATGAATTACTGACGAAATTATGACGGTTAAAATCTGTTAAAGCTATTTGATATATTGAATCGCGTTGTATATTTGACGTCAAATGAGAACAATCATAACACTGACCCTATTTTTTATGTTCCTATTAATAAGGAGCGGAAATAGTCATGAGGTTGTTAATCATTCTGATAGACCCGCTATCAGCTTTATGGAAAATCATTCATCCATTTCTCAAAATGTTAAATCAAATGATTTTCTATTCCCGAAATTTACGAAAGCACATTCAAATGGTATTGGAGGTTACGGTGAACAGATATTTCTTTCACAAGACTCGGAGGATTTCCAATTATGGAAAGACTACCATCTGCAGATGGCATTTTACGCTTGTCTGATTGCATTCACTTTTCTCCTTTATTTTTCAAAGAAATCAGGCAGGGCATGGTCGGAAATTATTCCTGACCTTCACCCAAATCCTATATTTATTTCTCAACGCTCGTTGAGAATTTAATATCAAAGATACTTCAATGGTCTTTGGCATATTGCCGTTGATTTGAAGGTATCTTAAAAATCTGATTTATTAAGCCCCTACAATCTTCATTGACTATTGAATGTCCATATCCCTCATCTGGGTCTTTGGCCCATTTTACATTCAAAAATTTTAAAATCGTTTAAACAAAATGAAGAGAGTTTTTATGCTCATGAGTTCATTGGCTGTACTTTGCCAAGTGGCTTGCCATGAAAAAAAAGAAGAAAAGGAAGAAGATGTTAAATTTACGGCAACTTCTCCAGCAGAAATCGATACTAGCTTTACCAAAGAGTATGTATCACAGATCAAATCCGTTAGAAACATTGAATTGCGAGCTTTGGAGAAGGGCTATCTGGAGCAGATCTTTGTCGATGAAGGGCAGACCGTTCGAAAAGGTCAGTTGCTATTTCGTATTATGCCGAGGATGTACCAAGCAGAATTGAACAAGCAAATGGCTGAAGTCGACGTCGCTCAGATCGAAGTTCAAAACACCCAAAATCTTTCTGATAAAGACATTGTATCGCCCAATGAATTGGCGATGGCAAAAGCTAAGTTAGAACGCGCTAAGGCGGAAGCTGCCATTGCCAAGCTTCATCTGTCATTTACTGAAATTAGAGCTCCATTTGACGGAACTATTGATCGAATCCCATTAAAACTTGGAAGTTTGGTGGATGAAGGGGAGCTATTGACAAGCTTATCTGATAATAGCCAGATGTTTGCATATTTCAATGTTTCAGAACCGGAATATTTGGACTATCAGAAAAACATTGCTTCCCGCGGTGACAATCATGTTCAATTGCTTTTGGCCAACAATGAGCCTCTAGAACAAAAAGGTATTGTCGAAACAATTGAAGGTGAATTCGACTTGGAAACTGGAAATATTGCATTCCGCGCAAGATTTCCAAACCCCAATAAATTATTGAGAAACGGTGAGACCGGTAAAGTCTTGATGACCGTTCCGATGAAACATGCATTATTGATCCCACAAAAAGCTACTTATGAAGTACAGGACAAGAAATATGTCTTTGTAGTTCAAAAGGATGGAAAAGTTGTCTCCCAACAAATTAAGATTGGAGCTTCATTACCTGACCTATATGTAGTTGCTGGGGGTATTTCTCCAAATGACCGAATCCTGTTGGAGGGCTTACAGAAGGTAAAAGATGGCGAGAAAATCAAGTACGCCTATGTAGAGCCAAGGGAATCAATTTCCAATTTGAAGATCAGGACAGAATAAGTTTTTACGGATAATAGAATAATCATGTTTAATAGATTTATAAATAGACCAGTTTTGTCGATTGTTATATCCCTAATCATTGTATTCTTGGGGATATTGGCTATGACTCAATTACCGGTTACACAATTTCCAGCTATTTCTCCGCCCAAGGTAAATGTGAAAGCAGAATATCCTGGAGCAAATGGAGAGCTGATGATCAAGGCGGTGATTATCCCATTGGAAAGGGCAATCAATGGGGTACCCGGCATGAAATATATGGCTTCGGATGCTGGTAATGACGGCGAAGCAAGTATTCAGATAGTCTTTGATTTGGGTACTGACCCCAATCAAGCCTCTGTCAATGTACAGAATAGGGTAGCATCCGTAGTAAACAAGCTTCCTCCCATCGTTGTCCGTGAAGGGGTGAAGATTACAAGGGAAGAATCCAATATGTTGATGTACATCAATATGTACAGCGATGAGAAGGATCTGGATGGTAATTTCATGTTCAATTTTGCGGATATCAATGTTGTTTCAGAATTGAGGCGAGTTCCCGGTGTTGGGGTTGCAGATATTTTGGGAAACCGGGAATATGCAATGCGTATCTGGTTAAAACCAGATCGAATGACTGCCTATAAGATATCGTCAGAAGAGGTGATGAAATCACTGGAGGAACAATCATTAGAAGCATCGCCGGGAAGAGCAGGTGAATCTTCGGGTATCAAATCACAGTCCTTTGAATATGTACTCAAGTATTCAGGTCGTTTTACCACGGAGGAAGAATATGGCAATATTATCTTAAAAGTAAATCCAAACGGTGAGATCTTGAGGTTGAAGGATGTCGCTGATATTCATTTTGGATCGGCGATGTATGATATTTATTCTACATTGAATGGTCGCCCATCAGCAGCGATAGTATTAAAGCAATCTTATGGTAGCAATGCTTCACAGGTCATTAAGGATGTGAAAGCGAAAATGGAGGAACTACAGAAAGATTTCCCGAATGGATTGCATTATGAAATCAGTTATGATGTTTCCAAATTTTTGGATGCCTCCATGGAAAAAGTAGTCCATACGTTAGTTGAAGCTTTTATTTTAGTTGCACTGGTGGTCTTCTTATTCTTGGGTGATTTACGTTCTACACTTATTCCGACTATTGCCGTTCCAGTTTCTTTGATCGGAGCATTCTTGTTTATGCAATTTTTCGGGATCAGCATCAATCTGATCACCCTTTTTGCCTTGGTGCTGGCGATTGGGGTGGTCGTTGATGATGCGATCGTAGTTATCGAAGCAGTTCACAAAAAGATGGAAGAAGACCATGTCTCTGCCTACAAAGCTACCAAGCGTGCTATGAAAGAAATTGCAGGAGCTATCGTTGCGATAACTTTCCTGATGGCAGCGGTATTTATTCCTGTTGCATTTATGTCGGGACCGGTTGGGATTTTCTATCGTCAATTTTCAATAACCATGGCGACATCTATTATTCTTTCTGGTATAGTTGCCTTAACCTTGACACCGGCACTATGTGCTATTATGTTGAAGAACAACCATGGAAAACCACGTAAGAAATCAATTGTAGATAAGTTCTTGGAATCTTTTAACCGTGGTTTTGATAAAATGCAAAACAAGTATGTGAGGTTATTGGGTAAAATTGTAAACAAGCGAGCATTAACCTTTATCATATTGATAGGTTTTTGTATTGGTGCTTATTTTCTGAACAACAGTGTACCTGCAGGTTTCATTCCTAATGAAGATCAAGGGATGATCTATGCGATTATTCAGACTCCGCCGGGATCAACATTGGAAAGAACCAATAAAGCAGCCTTGGATCTGCAGAAGGAAGCTGAAGATATCGATGGTGTTTCTTCTGTTTCATCCTTGGCAGGATATGAAATTCTGAATGAGGGTACAGCTGCCAATACGGGTACCTTATTGATCAATTTAAAAGGTTGGGAAGATCGCAAGGAGTCTGCTGTTGAAATCATTGAACAATTGGAGAAAAGTGCCGAAAATATTCCAGGTGCTTCCATAGAGTTTTTCCAACCACCTGCTGTTCCGGGGTATGGTGCTGCTGGTGGTTTTGAGCTGCGGTTGCTAGATAAAACTGGAAACAACGACTTCCAGAAAATGGAAAAAGTAAGCCGAGATTTTGTGAAAGAATTGAACAATAGGAAAGAATTAGCCTCAGTATTTACATTCTTCAGTGCTAGTTTCCCTCAGTACCTATTGAAAATTGACAATGATATCGCTCAGCAAAAAGGGGTTTCGATTGATAATGCCATGAGTACATTGTCGACCTTGGTTGGTTCCAATTATGAGACAAACTTTATCAAATTCGACAGGCAATATAAGGTAATGGTTCAAGCTTTACCTCAATACCGTGCTTTACCGGAAGACATTTTGAAACTATATGTTAAAAATGACAAGGATGAAATGGTGCCATTTTCAGAGTTTATGCACATGGAGAAAGTATATGGTCTTTCAGAAATAACTCGTCACAATATGTATTTGGCCTCTGAGATTTCAGTTTCTGCTGCGGATGGATTCAGTAGCGGCGAAGCAATCAGTGTAGTGAATGAAGTTGCTTTGAAGACTTTGCCTAATGGTTACAGCATTGATTGGGCAGGTATTTCTAAAGATGAGGTGGCAAGAGGTAACCAAGCTATCTATATATTCTTGATCTGTTTAGGTTTTGTGTATTTGATTCTGGCCGCACAATATGAGAGTTTTGTCCTTCCATTTGCGGTTATTCTCTCCCTTCCTGTAGGTATCTTCGGAGCTTTTTTCTTATTGAAATTACTGCATTTGGAAAACAATATCTATGCACAGGTTGCATTGGTTATGTTGATAGGGTTATTGGGGAAAAATGCGGTTTTGATCGTTGAGTTTGCAGCGCAGAAGCATGCTGAAGGGATGAGCATTTTAGAGTCAGCAATGGAAGGGGCGAAGGTTCGTTTCAGGCCAATTTTGATGACTTCCTTTGCGTTCATCGCAGGGTTGATTCCATTGGTTATGGCGACAGGACCTGGAGCTATTGGAAACCGGACAATTGGTACCGCTGCGGCAGGAGGGATGCTGTTAGGTACCATGTTCGGGGTCCTTATTATCCCAGGCCTATATTTCATTTTTGGAACAATTGCTTCAAAAAGGAAACTCATTAAACACGAAGACGAAAACCCTTTATCGGAAGAATTAGATGGAAACTAGAACATATAAACACTTCAATTGGGTTGTCATTGGTTTGTTGGCACTAACAGTCGTAGGCTGTAAAGTGCCACAGGCAACTCAGAAGAAAGAAAATAAGGTATTGCCTGGAGCGTTTGCTGATTCATTGGCATCGCAGGATACCAGCAATTCGGGGAATGTAAAATGGCGAGAATTCTTTACAGATCCGAATTTGATCACATTGATTGATACCGCTCTTAAAAACAATCAAGAATTGAACATAACTCTCCAAGAACTTGAGATCACCAAAAATGACATCATGCTTCGTAAAGGAGCATTGAAACCTATCGTAGGAATTGGTGCTGGTGGAGGTATTGAAAAGGTAGGGCGTTATACTTCTCAGGGGGCTGGCGATGCTTCGACTGAAATGACCCCCGGACATGAAATTCCTGATCCTTTGGGAGATTTGAATGTTTCGGTATTTGCGCATTGGGAGGTTGATATATGGAAGAAATTAAAAGATTCAGAGCAAGCAGCAGTCAACCGTTACCTTGCAACAGTGGAAGGGAAGAACTTTGTATTGAGCAGTTTGATAGCAGAAGTCGCAAATTCATATTATGAACTGTTGGCCTTGGACAATCAATTAGGCATCATCCGTCAGAATATCGAATTACAAGAGAAAGCATTGGGCGTTGTCAAAATTCAAAAAGAAGCAACACGTGTTACAGAACTTGCGGTAAAGAAATTTGAGGCTGAGGTTGCAAAAACAAAAGGAATGGAGTTTTCTACACTTCAACAGATCAAGGAAACTGAAAACAGGATCAACTTTCTGCTGGGTAGATATCCGAAGAATATAGTAAGGAATCAGTCTAGTTTCATTGACTTGGTACCAGCAACAGTAAAAACTGGTATTCCTAGTCAGTTATTGAACAACAGACCTGATATACTGCAAGCAGAACATGAGCTAGCTGCCGCTAAATTGGATGTTCAAGTTGCCAGAAAAGAGTTCTATCCTTCGTTGGACATTTCGGCAGCATTTGGGTTGCAAGCATTTAAGCCTTCCTATTTATTTAGATTGCCAGAATCCCTATTATATAATTTGGCAGGAGATTTAACAGCACCATTATTAAATAAGAATGCAATAAAAGCCGAGTTTAATTCTGCGAATTCTAGGCAAGTGCAGGCAATTTATAATTATGAAAGAACGCTGTTGAATGCCTTCACGGAAGTATCGACACAACTTTCAAATATTGATAACCTAGAGAAGGGATATTTCTACAAAAATCAAGAAGTGGATGCATTAAACAAATCAATTGATGTATCCAATGAATTGTTTAAATCAGCTAGAGCAGATTATTTAGAGGTATTGATGACCCAAAGAGATGTCCTTGATGCAAAACTTGAATTAATAGAAACAAAAAAACAACAACTAAATGCCGTTGTTAATGTTTATAAAGCATTAGGTGGCGGTTGGAAATAAATCCCATCTAATTTAATTAGGGTTAGTTTTTCAAAGGAGCAGATTTTCTGCTCCTTTTTTATTCTATAATAACGTTGATTTTCGCGGGATCAGTTTTGTTTTCAATTCAATAGTTTCAAATTCTTCCTTAGGGTATTTTGAGTTTATGATTTCCAACAATTTCTGAAATGCAACCATTCCAATTTCTTCTGTTGGTTGAACTACGGTGGATAATGACGGATTCAGAGAATTTGGTATGCGAATATTTGAAAATCCAATTACTGAAATTTCTCTAGGAACATCGATGTTCATTTCAGCGAGGATTCCTAAGGTCAGGGTAGTAATGTCGTCTGTTGCTCCAAATATGGCATCTACTTTAATGTTTTTGGATTTTAGAAATTTCAACTTCTTGGTAATGGACTGTTCGATTTCATCGTGTTTTCCATAATCACATTCTAGATATAAATTGTTGTCGAATTCTATTTGATGATCTTTAAGGCATTTCTTAAAACCCAATAGCCTATCTGCTGTCACTCCAATATTTTTTGCTGTAATATGCAAGATGTTTTTCTTGCCGGAGTCCAATAGATGTTTCGTTGCTTCATAGGCACTCAGTTTATTGTCAATACCGACTTTATGGGTTTCGATATTGTGATTTACTCTGTCGAAAAGAACCACAGGTATGCCTGATTCTTGCAGATCTCTAAGCTGGTTGAAATTAGAATTATAGGAAACAGGGGAAATCAAAAGGCCATCAATCCCGCGAATCCTTAATACTTCAATGGCATGTTTCTCCAGATTGACATCATCTCTACTTTGCATAATGATTATATCATATTTTTCGAGTTGAGAGGCTTTGTGAATTCCGTCTAAGATTTGAGAAATAAAAGTGCTGCTGATATTAAAAACAATGACGCCAATAGTGTTTGTTTTTCCGGTTTTTAAGGTTCTAGCGACCTTATTAGGGATATAATTATGTTTTTCGGCATATTCTTTAACCAATTTTTTTGTCGATTCACTTATTTCATAGCTGTCTGAGAGAGATTTGGAAACAGTTGATACCGATAGTTTTAAATCTTTTGCAATGTCCTTTAAAGTTTTACGTTCTATCATCTTTAGTTCCTCTTGAAATTACCAATGGGAATGGTGTCTTCTAAACAATAAATAAACGGAATTTTCATGGAATTGGCAATTTATGCATTAGAATAAATAAAAAAGATTCCAAATAAAGGATTTGGAATCTTAAATATATAATTCAATATTTTTTATAAGTTCATTGGGACCGCGGCAAATGGAAGTACAACATTTTCTTTCACTAGTTTACCATCTTTATAAATACTCAAGAGAATATTACCTGTATAATATGAGTATTGATACATATCACCTTTAGTTTCATGCAAGTCTTTCATCACACCTTTAGTTTCATATTTGGTCCAATCTTTCTGGTTAAAGATTAAATAATCATCATAAATTAATGGTCCAATATATTCATAATAGTCTACATAATTTAAGCCTATTGATTTGTCGAGTATTATTTCTTTTTGGGTATAGTTATTCAGGTTTTTTTCAAGGTTCAGCACCAGCCACTGCCCTGAATTTGAATTAGCATTAAATTTAAAATTGTAATATTCATCCCTATCGTTATACTTTGTTGCGCTGTTGCCTGATCCCATAGAATAAAACCTGAATTTGGGATCCACTGTTCTCACTTCAAATATTAAAGATTTACATGGTACACTACTTACCGAATCAATATTAATAGATCCATTCAATAATTTTTTATTATTTGGATTATTGAATTCGGCTACTTCACCTTTAAAATTAAAAGAAACTGTTTGAAGAGTTTTGTTATAATCAAAGTCTGATATTTCAAATGTTTTTTCAGGTTGGAGAACGGGAGTATTGTAAGAATTATTAATACCAGTACTTTTTGTTCCGTAACTCAAAGATACCAAGGAACCATTAGTTAATAAGGTGAAACTTACTTTGGAATTACGCCCATCATTGGTAGATACTTCAGCACTGACATATAATTTTCCGCAATTTTCATTGCCTATCGCGTAATTAATTTTTCCTTTTAATTCTGAGTTGTTCTCACAGATGCTGAAAGATGAATCTTTAGGATCTTCAATTTCATCTGCTTTTTTACAGCCTGTCAGGGCAATAAAAATTAAAAATACTAATAAATGGAATCGGTTCATAATTTTAACAGTTAATGTGTTGAAAATGGCAAATATCTTTTCTTGTTATAATACTAAAGAAATATTATTTCAAATATAGACATATGGTTTGAAGAAAGGTTTACTGTTGTTTAAAATTTTATATTCTTGACCTTATCTTGTTAAAGAAAACAATAGAATAGGCTTATATTTTTTACATAGAGTAAATCCGTGCCCGTCATTTATTTTCTACAAATTAAATTAATGTTAAGTTAACATCAAATCTTGGATAGTTATTTGATAGTTCTATTTGGAATCCTAATTATTAGGATGAAGGAATATAAATTGGAATAATTTATGTTTTCAATTTGATGGCGAGGCTTTTCGAAAAAATGGTATGCAAAAGGTAAAGGTTATAATCACAGGTACGACAGGTATGGTTGGTGAGGGAGTACTTCAGGAATGTTTAACAAATCCAGAAGTGGAAAGTGTTTTGATCGTAAATAGAAGGGAATATCCATTACAGCATCCTAAATTAAGACAAGTCATACTTCCGGACATCCTAGAGATTGACAAACTGGGCAATGATCTACTGGACTATAATGCATGTTATTTTTGTGCTGGAGTTTCCTCTGTAGGAATGGATGAAGAGGAGTATACCAAAATGACTTATGATTTAACACTCTCATTCGCCCAAAAATTGGTAAAAATTAATTCAGATATAACCTTTTGTTATGTTTCTGGCAGTGGTACCGACAGTTCTGAAAAGGGCAGGAGCATGTGGGCTAGGGTCAAAGGAAAAACGGAAAATGACCTGATGAAATTACCATTTAAAGCCGTTTATAATTTTCGTCCTGCTTTTATGCGGCCAACCCCAGGTGCTAAAAATGTAAGACCTTTGTTTAGATTTATCACTTCTTTATACCCGATTCTGAGACCTTTCAGCAAAACTTATTTCTTGACTTTAGAAGAAGTGGGCAAAGCTATGATAACTGTATCAATCCATGGTTATAATAAGCACATCCTGGAGACTCAGGATATTTCATTTTTAGCTTCAAAAAATTTATAGAAAATTATTTGATAGCTTTAAATTCTCGATTTAAATATTCTAAATAATATTGCCACTCTTAAAAGGAATTGAAGTAAAAATTTTTTCTTGAATAAAATGATGCTTTAAGTATGCTTTTATCCTGTAAGACAAGTGATTTTATTGAATAAATAATTAATTGCCTAAACAATCAATTTGAGATATTTATTAGTAATTAACTCAAATTAATTGTACACTCTTTTTTTAATTATAAAAATTTATTGATTCAGGTCAAAAATTTTTAAAAAAATTATAAATCAATTCAAATTTTTGTGTTATTTAGTGTCAACATTGACAACTAAAATAAAACCTGATATAGACTGCTTGTCAGTCTATACGAACAATTTTTAGAGCCAAATTTATAAATCGTTTTAGCATTATTTATTATTAACTATATTCTTATGTGGAATTCTGACAAATTTACTCGTAGAGGGAACAGACTATGGATTATTCCTTTAGTGCTCCTCGCAACAAGTTACAGTCCTGCTAACGCTAGTGTTAGTTTGGGTCCCAACAAATTCCTGACCTCTAAATTACAACAGCAAACCGTTTCAGGTGTTGTTCGTGATGCTGGAAACAATCAGCCAATGGGCGGTGTTACCATTTCGGTAAAAGGAACTAGCGTGGCTACTCAAACAGATGACAATGGTAATTTCTCCATTGAAGCCAGCACCGGACAGGTAATCGTTGCCAACTTCTTGGGCTATCAGTCTCAAGAAAAAACCGTAAGTTCTGGTACCATGAACTTCTCACTTCAAAGCTCGGATCAACAAATCGAAGAGCTGGTAGTCGTGGGTTATGGTACAATGAGAAAATCAGATGTAACTGGTTCTATTTCCAATGTAAAAGGAGAGGACATGATCAAGGTTCAATCCTTCAGTCCTTTAGAAAACTTAAGGGGTAAAGCTCCCGGTGTAAACATCTTTTCAAACTCAAGTCAGCCAGGTGCTTATGGTAACCGTGTGTTAATCCGTGGTACAAATACGATCAACTCTTCATCCAACCCATTATATGTTGTAGATGGTGTGGTAATGCAAGATTTTCACCTATTGAATCCAAATGATATTGAGAGCATTGAGGTATTAAAAGATGCTTCTTCTGCAGCTATTTATGGAGCAAGAGGTGCCAACGGTGTTATCTTGGTAACTACTAAAAGAGGAAATAAAGATGGTAGAAGAACCATTACCTATTCAGGATCAGTGAGCAGTAATTCTGTTCAAAGGTATATGGATGTACTTTCTGGTCAAGAGTGGGTCGATGCTTTTATGATCGGGTTGGAAAATGAAAACAAGTGGCAAGGAAAATCTTGGAGCCTAGACAAAAAGTCGTGGTTCAATGATCCAAATTACTTTGATGCTAATGGTAACCCATTGTACAATACGGATTGGCAGAGAGAGGCTACCAGAAATTCTCTTTCACACAATCATCAAATCGATATTCAACAAGGAGATGAGAATTCATCTGTTGGTGCTTTCTTAAACTATTCTGAAAACCAAGGGGTTGTGAATAACACTTACAGTAAGCGGGTGAATGGTAAATTGGCTTATGATTCCAAAGTTAAAGATTGGTTGTCATCTAGTGTGAATTTATTGGTGAACCATACATGGGGCCGTCATACTCCTGAAGATGGTGGAGGACAGGATGCTCGTCGTACCATGATTGAAATGCTTCCTTGGTTACCAGTTCACCAACCTGATGGTGTATATACCAATTCTTCATCCTCTACAGTTTCCAATGTATTGGGATTTGAGGGGATGGCAAATCCAGTATCCATCCTAGATCTTCAAAAAAGAATGCGCTATAATACTCAGATCTTTGGTAATGCGGCTTTGACATTCCACCTAGCTGATGGATTAGATTTGAAAACGCAGTTCGGTATTGACAACCATAGAAAAGAATATAGAGGTTATTCATCTATTACTTTGAACAATATTTCAAGGCCAAATGGCTGGGCTGAAGTAAATAGCTGGAATGACCTGTATTGGCAAGAAGAAACCTATTTAACGTATAACAAAGCATTTGATAAGCATAGAATCAATGCAATGGCGGGTCTATCTTGGCAAGCACGTACATATTTTGGTTTTTCAGCTAGGACAGAAGGATTTACATCTGATGCATATGAGTATAACAACCTAGGTGTTGGTTCTATCCCTGGAGCACCAAGTTCTGGAGCTAATAAATGGGCGATGAATTCATACTTTGTTCGTGGTAACTATAGTTACGACGATCGTTACTCATTAACAGTTACAGCTCGTGCTGATGGATCTTCAAAATTCGGTAAGGATAAGAAATATGGTTTCTTCCCTTCTGCGGGTGTAGCATGGAATGTTTCAAATGAAGAATTCATGAAGGACCAAACTACGGTTAGTAACTTTAAGATTCACACAAGTTATGGTGTAACTGGTAACTCAGAGATCAATCCATATTCTTCATTATTTATGATTAACGCTGGAACGACCTTGTTAGGAGGAATCCGTGAACCATCTGCTTTTGTAGGTAATCTTGGTAACTCGAGTTTACAATGGGAGAAAACTAAAACTTATGATGCTGGTATCGAATTAGGATTTTTCCAAAATCGTTTGAATTTTGATGTTTCATATTACAGAAAAACAACTACAGATCTATTGTTAGAATCTCCAGTTCCAACAGCAACGGGTTACCGCAGTGTTTGGAGAAATATTGGTGCTGTTAGAAACTCTGGGGTTGAATTTTTAGTAAATGGTTCACCAGTTCGTTCGGAAGACTTCAATTGGAATGTGACTTTAAATGGTAGTTATAACAAAAATGAGGTAATTAAACTAGGAGCAAACAACGAGGATATTTTGATCAATAACTGGGTTGGTGGACCAAATGGTATCATCAGAGTAGGCGAGGATTTGAATAGTTTCTATGGTTATAAGAGAAATGGCATTTATACTGTTCAAGATTTCGAAAACGGTGATATTCCAGAGGATAAAATTGGTAGACCAAACCGTTCAACTAACCAAGAGATTTTAGGTAAAGGTGTTCCTAGCTGGACAGGTAGTTTTATCAACAACCTGAACTATCAGAACTTTGATTTAACCGTTGATCTTCAGTATGTATATGGAGTTGAAACATTGCAACAGTTTTATCACTCAACTTATGACCGTTTTGGTATCACCAATGGTTTGACAGAGATTTTGACTGATGCATATAATGGTTCAAATCCAAATACTATGCAACAAGCGATTTATTTAACAAACAATGGTCACGCTGGACAGGATACTAACGTTGATTCACAATGGATCGCTGATGGATCATATATCCGTGTAAACTTGATTCAATTGGGTTACACTTTCAAGCCTGATTTGTTGAGTAAAATGGGATTCTCGGCATTGCGTATTTATGCAAGTGCTAATAATCCTTGGTTATTTACAAGTAAAGAATTTAAGGGATATGATCCAGAAAGTTCTTCACAAGGTGAATATAAGTTTGGTCAAAACGTAACGTTCTTCTCTTATCCAAGAGCAAAGACATTCACATTCGGCCTTAATTTGACTTTATAATTTCTTGAAGAAACATTATTATGAAAACTAAAAATTTTGCAATCGCTATACTTCTTACTGGAGCTTTGAGTTTAAGTTCATGTGAGAAATTTTTGGAAGAGAACCCTGATTCGAATGAGCAGTTAGAAGTTTTCTTTAAAACAGAGGCACAGGCAACAGCAAATGTCAATGCACTATATCGTCGTGGTGCACCAGTACGTTATGGAAATGCCGGAAGTGCATATTTGGGTCCTACAGCATCAATTCCTACTTTTTTAACGGGTTATTTCACCAACTCTTATGAAAATCAAGAATTGGTATGTGCATATTCACGCCAATTGGTCAGGCAACAAAATACACGTATTGTTTCCAATACGATGAATTCCATTTGGGATGATGGTTATTCTGCCATTAATATAGCCAATGGAGGAATTTTGCATATTCCGGATATTGCTATGCCAAATGAGCAAAATAAAAAAGTACTTATCGCAACTTCAAAATTCTTCAGAGCCTTCAATTATTTCTATTTGGTGAAGACTTTTGGAGATGTTCCGATGCCAACTTTACCTACGGAAGACTTAAGTAATCTTTATCTTACTCGTACTGCCGCAGCTGATGTTTACAAATTAATTGAAACGGATTTAAAAGAGGCAGTAGAGGTTTTGCCTGCTGTAACTTTCACAGACAACAAAAAGAGAATTACCAAATATGTGGCTGCGATGACTCTTGCGAATGTTTATTTGCAACAAGGGAAATTTGCTGATGCAGCGACTTATTCAAAAATGGTCGTTAATTCTGCTCATGGGCTTACAGCCAATGATGATTTGAAGATGAACAGTGCATACAATAAATTAAGAAAAACGGATGACCTAGCAGAAAGTATCTATGCATATGAATTTGATGGCGCAATTAATTCAAGTGGATGGTGGACAACTTATGCATTCAACGGATCGGCAACTGCTGTATTCGATAAGTATTCTATCTTTGAAAGAGTGTACGGTCCAACAAAAAGATTCTTGAATGTATATAAAGCGGATGACTTAAGGATTCAACCTAACCAGTTCTTCCATTGGGAATATAAAAACCCTAATAACGAGAAAGTATGGAAATCTGATGATGCGGGTGTATGGTATTTTGTTGATGAAAGTGCATTATTGAACACTGGTCGTGGTACGAAAGATTGGAATATCTACCGTTATGCTGAAGCATTATTGATTGCTGCTGAAAGTACTGCTAAAGCAAGCAATGCGGTAACAGCTGAAGCTGCTGGATACTTGGCAAGGATTAAAGCTCGTGCTTCAACAACGAATAAAACCGTAGCACAATTCACTACTGAACTTCAAGGTCTATCTCTGAATGCATTCGTTGAAGAGGTTTGGAACGAAAGATTGCGTGAATTGCCATTGGAATTCAAAATGTGGGATGACTGCTTAAGAACTGGAAAATTCCCTAATATTTCTACTACAGAAAAAGGGAAAATTACCTGGGTTAATCTTGTGGGTGCACAAAATGCTTCAGGTGCTACATTTAAAGATTCAGATCTTCTATGGCCGATTTCATTGGATGAACTTCAACGTAATCCTGAGTTAACTCAAAACAAAGACTATCAAGCTACCAATTAAGAGTTTGATATAATGAAAAAGAGGCTATCAAATTTTTTGATAGCCTCTTTTGTTTTATATATTTCTTAAAATAAATTCTACTCTGTTCTCAACATCTTCCTTAGGCACCTCCAATACATCGTAACCATATCTGTCATAAACTTTGCGCATCGCATCGTAGGTGTTCAGAGCTTCCTCCCACGATTGTTTCCTTTCTTCATCGGTTACATAGATTTCTTTCCACGGAGGTAAAATAAATATTCTTCGGTACAAGGGTGTCATTAGATATTTTTCCTGCTCATCATGGACTGCTAAGTTTTCCATTTCCATATAACAGATGGTATCCAATATTCCTCTATCGAAAAAGATATTTTCTGCCGTATTGTTTTCAACTGTTTCTTGGTAAGAACGGACAGACTCCTGCCACATCATTTGTGCATATTCTTCTTTGTTTGCCCAGGGAAGGGCAGAGCCTCTTTTTTGAACTTGATCTTTTATAATTTCTCGGGCTACTTCTGGAATGCATAAATAATTCTTGTTTTTCAAATTTTCCAAAATTGTGGTTTTGCCAGTCCCAGGTCCACCCGTTAAAACGAAGTAGTTATTGTTCCTATTATCCATTAATCGCTTAGTTTATACCCATTTAAAAAACCAGTTCTAGGATTTCTCCGGGCAATCCATCAAAATCTTTGTATTCACGGAACTGGAATCCATTTTTATTCAGAATCTTTCTTGAGGCTATATTTTTAGGGTCTATAATTGCAAACAATCCTTTTAAGGATTTTGTAGACTTTGCATAACTCACCAAATTTGTTGAAATCAAAGTACCGATCCCTTTGCCCCAATATTCTGGAATAATTATATAACCCAATTCTGCGATTTCTGTTTTAGATTCAGTTATTTCAAGCTTCGCGAGACCAACGAGACATCCTTTTGTTTTATCAATGATTTTAAATGTCCCAAAGTTTGGTGAAATGGCATTTATCTTTAAAAGATTTTTGAAATCCTCCCTCGCTTCAGCATAATCTAGAGGTTTCCCAGTGATCATTTCCATTACTTTCCCATCATTCACCATCTGGAAATAATAATCAAAATCCATCGTTGTATTTACAAACTTTAAAATTTTATATTGTCCGAATTCTAACATAGATTATTTATTTTTAAATAAAAGTAAAAAATATTAACACAATAATGTTAGAATAGAGTGGTTTTATGATAAACTTAAGAATTTAGTAATCTTAGTTTTATATATTGGCCTCCCTTTTAAACCTCCTTAATTTTAGGATTTTATCGATCAGCAAAGCGAAAAGAATTACATATATCATCTGAGAAAGAATCATTAGGTAATTCTTAACAGTAGCATCCGTGATTTTAGTGGAAATAAGTTCCATAAATAAGTAGTTCATTCCTAAACCAAACAAAGCTCCAAAGAAAAATGATAATAGGGCATATTTCCGAGTCTTGGAAATGGATTGTTTATCTGCTTCTATTTTATGGATTTCAGCCATTACCTTGGAATCAAAATCTTTAAATGGCAATTCTACTTTAGCCATTGACATTATCTCTTTGAATTTATCCTTGTTTTCTTCCATAATGTACATTGTCTAGTTCTTTATTTAATTCATACGCCATTCTTTTCCTTGCTCGATGTAGGATTACTTTAGAGTTTGCGATTGTCCATCCTGTTATTTCGCATAATTCCTGAACAGATAATTCCTCCAAATAGAAAAGTCTTAATGCTAATGATTCATTGCTTGGCATCTTCATCAAAACTTCGTTGATCATTTGCTTCTGTTCTTCTATTAATAAAGTTTGTAGAGCATTTTCATCGATTTCAGCATCATGATGGTTGACATCAAATTCCACCTGCATCAAATTCTTCTTACTGATCAATTTATAAGAACAGCGAATTACTATTTTATAAAACCAAGTGCTGAATTTAGAATTGGCATTGAAGTTCTTGAGGGAAAGATAAGCTTGTATAAAGGCTTCTTGAGTTGCCTCTTCTGCCAACAGTTCATTCTTGACGATTGATAATGAAACAGAGAATGCCATGTCCTTATAGTTACTTATAAAGTAACCAAAAGCATGGCTGTCTCCAGATAGGACTTTGTCTATGTATAGACTATCCATCAATGTTTTGCTCGTCTTGCTCTGTTTGTTTATCTGCAATGATCAAGGATAAACCTACTGTCAACGACAATAAACCCATTACAATAAATCCTGTCCAGTCATTGTTGTCAAGTAAGACATTGGTCGCAAACAATACTCCTGATAACAAAAGACCTACTGCCAAACCAATGATAACAATTCCTACTCTTTTCCAAGCGTTTTTGTTTCGTGGAGATTTTGGAATGGGACCACCTAATTTGGTAATAGTTTCTGACCGATACTTGCTAATAAAGAATACACACAATACAATACATGCAAAGAATGATATTGGTATTAAAGCTTCAAATGGTTGCATAATTTTCGTTTTTATACATTAGTGTACAATATGGAGAAAAAGGTTACAAGATTTATAAAAAAAAATCCTGAGCTGGGGAAGCTCAGGATTTTTACCAAACCAATTATTAACCTAAATTATGAAATTATATACTCTTTTACTCTTTTGCTTTCTTTGTAATAATAACGGCGGGGTGATGTTTTTCGTGTTATGGAATGATAGATTTAACACCATTTAACAAAAAAGTGGTTTAAAGGATAGGGTCACGAATTTCATTTTCTTAAATTTAACTCCATGTATAAGAAGCTTTTGTCAAATATATCTTCATATATCCATCTATCAGAAGAAGAAAAAATTAAATTAGAATCCTTATTCTTATTTAAAAGGATAAAGAAGAAGGAGTTTTTTTTGAGAGAAGGAGAGGTAGCCAATTCCGTAGGATTTATTAATTCCGGTCTGTTTCGATATTATCTCAATGAGGATGGAGAAATAAAGACATTTGCGTTTTCTAAAGAAAATGAATATATCAGTAATCATGAGAGCTTTTTGACAAAAACTCCTTCCACAAAAAGTATTCAGGCGCTAGAAGATTCTGAAATATTAGTTATTTCAGGGGAAGGGCTTGAAAAATTCTACGAGGAGTTTAATGAAGGAGAAAAATTTGGGAGAAAAATCATGGAAGGTTTGTTCATTTACTATCTTCAAGAATTGACGTCTTTTTATTCGCATAGTCCAGAACAACGATATCTAAAAATTCTTGAACAACAACCAGAGTTAATCCAGCGCATCAGCCAATATCACATCGCATCTTATTTGGGTATAAAACCTCAATCTTTGAGCAGAATTAGATCCCGATTAGCTTAATTCATTTCTTAACTTGGGTGAATGGATTGGTGCCCGATTCCAAATTAGCTTTGTAAAAAACAATGCTATGGAAAAAGGAATAAGACTAATAGAGTCTAAAAGTAATCATGATATCACAAAGATTGAATTTGTTGTTAAACCTCAAGAAAGAACTCCTAAACACTACCATAAGGAATTTTCAGAATCATTTTTAATACTTTCTGGGAAGTTGGAGATAGGCTGCAATGGAAAGGTTTATAATCTAAATGTGGGAGATTCAATTACGATATACGCCTTGGATGTTCACTATTTTCATAATGTATCTCAAGAAAACTGTGTTCTTATTGTAACAGTAAGTCCAGGGAATAAAAATTTTGAACGAGCATTGTTGTTCTCGAAGAATCTTTCCTTTGATGGCCTTTGTACACATTCAGGTACACCCAAGAAATTTAAAGATTTAGCTCTTTTTGTAAAATTGAACAATTCCTATTCGACAGGTTTATTGGCTTTGGCCCAGCCTGTCCTCAATTTGGTTGCTTATTGGAATATCAGAAATGGATATTTGGAAAAGATGTTAAAAAAATATCAGATAGAATAATTTTAGTGTTTTTTTTGGAATGTTTAATAACTTTAATAAACTTAAATCAACCTATATGGACAATCCAAAAAAAGATATTTTTGAAAGGTTAAAAGGTGGTGAAACCATTGCTGGATCAGATCCTGATGGATATAAAATGCGAGAGGCATCGTATCAGACTAAAGAATTATTGTTAAAGATGAATGCTTCAAGCGAGCCTGATGAGATCAGAAAGATCCTATCAGAAATCGTTGGAGCAGAAATTCATGAATCAACAGATGTTTTTACACCGATTTATATCAATTATGGGAAGGATATTAAGATTGGAAAGTCAGTATTTATAAATTTTGATTGCGTTTTCCTTGGGCTTGGTGGGATTACCATAGAAGACCATGTGTTAATAGCACCGAAGGTTAGCCTGTTATCTGAAGGCCATCCTTTAGAAATAGAAAAGAGACATTCATTAGTTCCTAGTCGCATAACTAACAAAAAGAATGCATGGATAGGTGCAAATGCGACTATTCTTCCTGGAGTTACTATTGGAGAAAACGCAGTCGTTGCGGCAGGAGCAATAGTTTCCAAAGATGTTCCCGCAAATACCGTAGTGGGTGGAATACCAGCAAAGGTTATAAAAACTATTGATAATGAAAATAATCGATAGCGTGGCTTAATTATTGTACAATTTTAAACATGGAAAACAGAAATGACGCACTAGAACAAAACTCTTCTTCAAACAATGAACCGCCTACGGCAGAATATTTAAATCAATTGCAAGAGGAAGCAATGCTGAAAACTAAGGAAGAAGATGCAACCTTTGGAGAGCAAGTAATCCGAGAAGGACTCCAGAAATGGCCAGACCTGATCGATGAAGAATTAAGGAAATTTAAGGAAAAATTATCATAGCCAATTGTATTAATATTGGCTATTTTTTTTCTACTCATGATTTAATAATGAGAAGACCTTGGGTACAATTATTAAGTACTCATTCCTACATCATCCCAATCCGAATCTTTATCCATTAGCCATTCTAGCACATATCTTCTTTCGTACACTATTCCCTCGTTGATTTTAGCTTGCTTTCCATTGATCCTTTCATCCACACAGTACCAGTGCAAGCGATAATGATAGTCAAGCATAATATATAATTCTCTTTCTGATCTCAATTCAGTAATTGCATCTATCTTTTCAGTGTCGTCATCATTTTCAATATTTGGTAGGAGGGACGCCATATCATTTCCACACCACTCATTTTCCTTGAGTTCATTTGTCAGATTTGTTGCCCACATCAATGCCCACAAACCCTCCAGATACCAACGAAGTCTATTTTTGTCATCTTGAGTAACCTCATCATCATTCTTGGCAAATATTGCCTCTTCCGTTTTGGAGAGGTGTTTTGACAGGTTGTTGTCGAAAAGCCAATCTCGGATCACTTCCATTGGCGCATCCAATGAAATATTGACCAAAGCCAAAAGAATAGCCATCCTACCTTTGACTTCAGATAACGACCTAATATTTGGATCTTCCAGAATTGGCAACCAGTCGATATATCGATATCCTTTGTTGCCAATGATCTGCATGTTGATTTCTTTGATATCTATTTTTTCGTCCTCCGTCATATCACTTAGATTTAAGGATAGTTGATTCTCAATGAATTAGGTTGTAATAAATATACAAAATGTGACGGAGTTTTGCTTAAAATCAACTGTTTAGTTACAATTTTGAGAGAACGATATGATTTTCATACAGTTATGTTTTGTCAGATTTTATTCTTTTGATATTTATAAAGGGACTTATCATCAGAAATAGAAATCCTTGTTTTTTGGTTCCTTCGAACTCGGCTAATCCGTATTTCATTTTTTCAACCGGAAGGGTTTTGTAAGTTCCGAAAATACGATCCCAAATGATAAATATATCAGCAAAATTGGAGTCAGTATAAAATTGATCTTGTTGGTGGTGTACTCTATGTTGGTCTGGAGTCACGAAAAATAAACCTAATGATTTGTTTAGCCAATTAGGGTAATGCAAATTGGAATGTTCAAGGAAAAGAAAGATATTGAGAATAAAATAGTATAATCCCAAGGCTAATACATCTGTTCCAAAAACACCTGCACAGATGACATTTCCAACCTCGTATACCAGAATCATTTCTAATGGATGAAATCTAAAGGTTGTAGAAGAGTCCATCGAAGTATCGCTATGATGGACACGATGTAGTCGCCACATAATAGGGACTTTGTGTGCTGCAATATGAATCCAATAAGTTGTAAAATCATAAAGCATTACACCAAGGATCAACTTTACCCATATTGGCAATTCTACCAAAAATAAGAGTCCAATTCTACGTTCATTAAGCCATTCTATCAAATAAACTTGCAGTACTACAACAGAAATGTTGAGTAGGACAAGAATTATTTGGAACAACATGTTTTGAATCAGGTGTCCACCTCTTTTTTTGAAGGAAAATGGATTGGATGTAATCTGCTCCATTGTAAAGAAGAAAACCAATAATCCGATTACAATGTAATTCGAATTGATGCTGAGGATTTTTTCAAGCAATTCCATGTCTATATTATTTAGGGTTTATATTATTCAGGTTCACATCAAAAAATTCACATACAAATAGGAGGATGCTAAAAATTGTAATAACCAAAATTATTACACAGTAGTCTGCATGAAAATTTTAACGAATTATATAGGGAGTAGCAAGGATTTACTTAATTGCAAGTAAAAATTGACAGAATGGTTAATTTCTGTCAACATAGGGATGATTTATTATGAATAATATTAAGTTACAAAGAAATTGGGATTTCTCATTAATTTCAGAAGAATTTTAATCTTGCTCCTAAAATTACTTGCATATATTGAAATGTTTTCTGAATGGTAAATATATCTTATTTAACATTGAATATCTTTTAAAGTTTTGGAAGAAACAACAACGCTGTGGCATTTCATTTTATAAATTTCCAAAGAATTAAAGAATGCTGATTAATCATCGTTTATAAAAAATAAAATCTGTCATCAACGGTTCTAAACCAGAAGTTCTAAACTCAGTAGCTATCTGCGCTCGGTGATATGTAGAATGATTAATGATGTGAAAAATAATATCTCTGATTCCATTTTTGAATTGTTTGCCTGCAGTATTTCTGTAATCAATATTTTCATTTAAGTCTAAAGTTTCTAGAATTCGTAGGCTTTCTTCAAAATTTTGGTTTTCTATAAATATCATTTCATCGGGAGCATGTTCCTGCCAAACTCCATATTTTGGGATGTTTCCAATCAAACGATTATTCCAAACATGATGAGCATTCAATATATGGCTGAATATTTTTAAAACATTATCAGATATATTTTCAGGATTATTTTGAATTATCTCAATCAATTCTTGGTTATAATGATGGCTGTATTCGAATAGTTCATTAAAGAAGTCTTTCATTTTAAAACATTGTTTTATTTCTCTTTTTAATTTTTGCCAATTTGGCTATTTCCTCCTAAAACTCTGCATTAGTTCTATTATGTTATTTGAAAATTTAATTTACTAAATCTAACAACAATTAATATTAAAGTTTTGTAACTACATTTTAATATCGTAATATTGCGATATGGGGATTACAAAAACCGAAATATATACGGAAGAACAGAATAGGATTGCTTCAACCTTAAAAGTTTTAGGACATCCAGCTAGAATTTCGATTCTTCAATTTATAATTAATCAAGAATCTTGTATTTGTAATGATTTGGTAGATGAATTAGGTTTAGCTCAAGCTACAATCTCACAACATTTAAAAGAATTAAAGAATTTGGGAATCATTAAAGGCACCATTGAAGGTAAATCTGTCTGTTATTGTATAGATTTAGAAGTATGGAATAACTTAAAATCAGAATTAAATCTATTTTTTAATCAAAATATTAAAATGAATAAATGCTGTTAGCATTTTTTTTAAATGATTACATCGTCATATTGCAATATTACTATTTAAATAAATATTTTATGAAATTATCAGAAATTAAAGAAATATTAACAACCTTGGATAATGTAGAATTCAAGTTAGAAAATGGAACAACAGTCCCTGAGCATTTTCATGTAACAGAAATAGGTCAGATAAATAAGAAATTCATTGATTGCGGTGGAGTAATCAGGGAAGAAAAGATTATTAATTTCCAATTATGGAATGCCAATGATTTTGATCATCGTTTGAAACCTTCGAAATTGCTGAATATTATAATGCTTTCTGAGGACAAATTAGGAATCGAAGAAGGGGAGGTAGAAGTTGAGTACCAAGAAGGTACTATAGGAAAATATGATCTTGATTTTGACGGCAGCAAATTTATCTTAAAGAATAAATTTACGGCTTGTCTTGCTGAGGATTCTTGTGGAATTCCTCAGGAGAAACAGAAAATTAAATTATCAACTTTGGGAAGTGGATGCTGCACTCCAAATTCTGGCTGCTGCTAATAAAACGAGCTTATGTATCCTATTCTCTTAGAATTTATAGATTCGCATATTGCAAACAAAGATATATCGGAGGATCGGAAAGAGATCCTCCAACCACTCATATTATATATTCAGGATAAAATTTCGCTAAACAAGCCCATTAACCTAAATTTTATATGCACCCATAATTCCAGAAGAAGCCATTTTTCACAAATTTGGGCTCAGGTAGCATCTTCATATTATAAAGTGAAAGGTGTTCATTGTTATTCAGGAGGAACAGAAAGTACTGCTGTATATCCAAAAGTTATAGAGATTTTAATCAATCAGGGTTTTAAAATTGATATGATCTCTCCTGGAATAAATCCTATATATGCTATTAAATATTCTGTAACTGAATTTCCTATAATTGGATTTTCTAAGACTTTTGATTCATCATTTAATCCTGAATCAAGTTTCGCAGCTATAATGACATGTTCTCAAGCTGATGAGGGTTGTCCGTATGTTCCGGGCTGTGAACGTAGAATCTCAATAATGTATGATGACCCAAAAATATCAGATAACCGCAAAGATCAGAATGAAACCTACAAAGCAAGAAGTGTTGAAATAGGTCGAGAAATGTTTTATGTCTTTTCAAAACTAATTATTCCAGATCTGTAAAAAATTTAATAACTGCATAATAGATAATAATTCCTCTACAAAAATTATTTTATTTGGCTTTAAAAAGCCAATATCAACCCTCATTCACAAATAATTACATAAGGTTTCTTACTTTAGATTAACTAACTAAGTCACATTTATTATTAATCTAATTTTCCATGAAAGTTCCCGAAACACATGGTTCATATGGTGCCTCACTATTTGATATAAAGTGGAAACAAAAGCGCAAGACGATCTTGGACAGGGATCAGAACAAATGCGTTATTTGTCAAGATGTCCATGGCTTGCAGGTTCATCACCGTCAATATCACTTTATCAATAGGTTGAACCGATTTAAAGAACCTTGGGACTATCCAAATGAATTGTTGATAACACTGTGTGAAGTTTGCCATAAACGAGGTCACCGTAAATATAAAATACCAACCAAATACATTTAATCTAATGAGTCTATTTAATTTCTTTAAGAAAAAGCAGAACGGCAGTTCTACTGAGGATGCTCTTATCAATGGACATTTACCACCAATTCCTGAAGATATTTTCGTTGAAAAGGACACCGTCCAAGATTGGACAGCTCCAGTAAATTCGTTCACAGGTATCAATGCGATATATTCCTATCTTCAATCAGATTTTGAATCCAAGGGTTTCAATGATGCTCTCACCAGCCCCGATGACAAATACAAAGAAGATAACCTCCGATTGATAAAATTTGATCTTGAAATCATTATTTCAAAAGTAAAGACCTATCACGAGTCATTTCTGAAAGAACTTGAATTCCATGTTAGCTCGAGAAAAAGATCTGGATTAATAGATTTAGTTGAGGAGCTTCTTTCCAAGAAGGAAGATCTTGAGAACCATATCAAGAAAGTTGAACAAATTGAAGAATCTCTAAAAACGGATTCAGGATTGTTTGAGCGTGCTATTTTGGCTTATAATAGAGGTTTCACCAAAGGTTTGGCATCCATTACACAAAGGACCTTACTTTCAAAAGAGTTTTAACATGAAGAAAAATCTATGGCTCAGGTTCGGTTGCTTCCTTACAGGCTACAACTATTACCTTGTTCAGCATTCCAGCGAATTAAGCTCTAAGGCTGTGAAGAAATTCACTTCAGCCATTCTTTTAATTGTTTTGGTTTGGATGTTTATCGCATATTCATTTGCAACAAATTATCTGCATGTTGGTGTATTCGGAGGGCTGTTAGCTTCTTTGATTGCAGCATTCGTCGTCATACAGATCGAAAGGATTATCATTCTTTCAACCAAAGTCAATAAATGGTCCATTGGATTCCGGATTACCCTGGCAATTGTAATGGCTATTTTGGGTTCGTTTATTCTAGATCAGATTCTCTTCAAAGATGATATTGAACTTCGGAAAACGCAGATCATGGAAGAAAGAGTAAAGATTGCCATTCAAAATTCTGAAAAGGATATTGATCAACAGGTTAACACCATTGACAGCAGTATTTTTCAATTAGAACAGCGGTCTCAAAAGCTATCAGATGATTTGCAGAAAAACCCGGTAATCGTGACTTCATATACGAATACATCAGTGACTAGGGATAACGAAGGCAAAAGAATAAATAGTACCAATTCGACCAACAAGATGGTTAATGAAAACCCGAAAAAACGTGAATTGGAGCAGATCAATGAACAGATAAATATTTTAAATGCCCAAAAATTCAAGACTATTGGATCTTTGGATTCCATCAAGGCCAATAAAGAGAAAGATCTGAGGAAATCTTCGGGATTTATCGACGAATTGAATATCCTGCATGATGTCATTACAAGTTCAACAATCGGTTTTACCGTCTATGCTCTATTCTTCTTTTTCTTCTTGTCGATTGAGTTATTTGTGGTCACCATCAAGCTTTTTGATAAAGCTTCTGACTATGACAAACTCGTCAACCATCAGACTGATGTTCGGATGAAAATGTTGGAAAGGTTGAATGTATAGGGGAGGAGGTTATTAATTCTATATATGTAAAGCTGGTGGTCCAAGGGGTCACCAGCTTATTTTTTTATTTAATAATCCTTGAATCCATTTCTTTTTGGATTTCATTTTCCAATATTTTGTTATTCTTTGAATTCCTCAAAACGATATATGCAAAAATAATAGGTAGAATGGAAAACAATCCCAATCCTTTGTTTATCAGAGCGTAAAATACTATTCCAAAACTCAATCCTATCAGGGTTGCATTTGATCTCAAGTTCTTGGTCGGTTAATTGAGACAAGCTTTCAGGTTTCATAATATGTGATTGATTTAATAAACCGAATGTAAGGAATTGGATTTGATTTATATATAATAATAAATTATAAAAAAATAGTTTCCCGAGCTAAAGCTCGAGAATGACCCCGTCTTCTGGGTGGGCTAGGGAGGAATTGGAAGTGAAAGTGGTCGTCGCAGCGACCACTTTCACTTCCAATTCCACCCCTCACTAAACGTGCGATCTTGTCATTCTCTCTCGTAAGAGAGGGAAACTATTTAGTTAGCTATTCCTGGCTATTTTGAAATTGCGAAAGTTAGTTATTAATAAAAAATGTATTTCTGATTAGCATAGAGTAAGTTGTTGAATTTAGCTATTGGATTATAATTAAATTATGATCACCAAATAGTTTCCCGAGCTAAAGCTCGAGAATGACACCGTCTTCTGGGTGGGCTAGGGTGGAATTGGAAGGGAAAGTGGTCGCCGCAGCGACCACTTTCCCTTCCAATTCCACCCCTCACTAAACGTGCGATCTTGTCATTCTCTCTCGTAAGAGAGGGAAACTATTTATTTAACTATTCATGCCTAATTCGGTGGAACGTTGAATAAATAATACAAAAATTCACTAAATCTCTTTATTCAAGAATCGCCATTCAGGATTAAACTCTTTAATCAAAGTTTCTTTCTCCTTTCGGGACAATTTTTTCATAGCAGTTTCCCTATCAATTGCTTTTAAAATATCATAAAAGGTTTCATAGTAAACTAGATAGAATACTTTGTAACGTTTCGTAAATGAATTCCAATTATTGTTGTCAAATTGATGTTCCAAAATTCTTCTTTTTAAATTATTAGTGACACCAGTGTATAAGACTGTTCTTTTATAATTGGTCAGAATCTAAACAAAATAGCATTTGGACATAATGATGTAATTATTAAACGAGCGAGCTAGTCATTCTCTCCTTTAGAGAGAGAAACTTTTTTAGTGGCTTATTCACGGCTATTTTGAATGAACAAAGATTACTTATTAAAAAACTATGTGTTGCTTATCTATCTTTTTAGACAATTTTTTCATGACCAATTATTGGTTACATATCAACAGCCTTACAATCTCAATCTATAAGCCAATCCACCTGAAAACATATCTTCATATTTAATGTTCTTTTCATCATTCAGCCTGTGAAATGTAGGTCGATATTGAAATGATAAACTAAATTCTTTACTTAGTTCATAAGAAATCGGAACCCACAATCCTAATGTCCTAACTGTAATAGATTTGTCTTCGAAGATCCCAGGATTAACACTATAGCCGATATTTTCGACTTTTTTGGGAATAGAGTTATTGCTTGTAGCGTATAATGTCGAACTCAAAGGATCTTCACCATTCTTGACTTCTACAGAATAATTCTTGATGTGAAAGCCATACGAAATGCCATATCCAACATGGAATTTTTTGATTCTATGATTGTGGGATAAAGTAAATAGTCGAAGATAGTCGCTTTTTTCTTTTCTGTGTCGAGATAGAAAACTAAACAGGCCGTTGTCAATTAATTGAGTTTGTGCAGATAAATTAAAATATGTATTTCCTTTATAAAAATAATTGATTCCAATTCCGAGGCCCAGAAATCCATCCTCAGCATTGTAAAATCCATACGGATCTGTGTGCCTCATAATATTTAATAAAGGAAGATTGATCTGTAGTTCCCAGGTGTTTTTAGGAATAATCCTTTCATAGGTATGATATCCTCTTTTGGATTCAAGAGAATCCATATAAATATCAGTCGGGTAAGTAAAACGTTTTGAGTTAGTAACATCGACTAATAACAGAAGCGGTGATGCATGCAATGCCAATGCATTCGCCCAAAAGCTAGGGGATATTCTTTTGTTTACAGAAAAGGTCTGTAAGGTACTATCTCTCTCTACTGAAAATTGAATGGTATCTTTTGACCTCTTCACTATGAGGAAAGCCTTATTATTTGTTGTTTTGGTTTGTCCTTTTTGAAAATGAACGGTTGCAGGGTATTCCGTGTGAATTTTGACTTGTTTTTCTCGTCCGTTAAAAAGGGTAGAGCAAGAGCTTGATATTAAAACAAGGGCTAAAAGGCATAAAATTAAACGCATATATAATTACTTTTTGAAAATTATTCTAAATACCGACTTGTATTTAATAATATTTCTCAAAAGTAAATATTATACTATTAATTATTTTTAAAATAAATATTATTTATTTAGTTTTTTTATTCACCAAAATTAAGGTCTTCTGAATCATTATGAATGAATTTAAGCCCAACACTTATAAAATTAAAAACCCTCTGATTAATATCAGAGGGTCATAATTATGAAAAAGATACTACAAACTGATTATTTAAAACTTATAGGTAATCCCTGCATTCAAAACAGACACACCATATCCTAATTCTGCAAAGGCGCCAAATTGCTGACTAAAAAACCATCTTCCTCCTAAAAACCCTGAGAATCCTAGTCCGCTGGCATAATTGTTTACAAACGAATTATCCTGATTATCTGAGGTATATTTAACGATATTGTAGCCTAACATCATCCCTGCGTAAGCATCCAGCTGCGGTGCTTTGAAGCCATTATAATGGTAAGCTCCTCTAACCCCAATTGTTGTATAATTCCATTTTGCCGTATACCCAAGGTCAGTGTACTTATACCCTGTATTGCCTACATAACCTCCTAAACTAATTACCCCTGGTCCGCCAATATCCCACATCCCATAATCTAGAGCGATTGAAATTGCAGGTCTAGCTTTGCCTAGACCTCCTAGTGCTGTTCCTAAACCAATACCAAGATTAGCTGCACTTGATCCTACTTGAAACTGTTGCGAATAAGCAGAAAGACTGAAACTTATCGCAAGGAAAATAATAATTGCTTTTTTCATTGTTTTATATTTAAAAAAATAATTAGCGAGCTGAGTATAGAATGTTAGTTCCCTGTTGCCATGTAGGGCTTGGCCCATATGCATTTCTAAAGCCTGTCCAGTCGCCCTTGGTAGGTGCTGAAGCATTCCCGTCTGCATTAGTATCTCCTCCATTTGCGTCGTCTTTATAAGAAGTGAGGATGGCTGAGGAATTCAAATTGATATTCTGTGGAGCATTTCTCTGTAGTCCTGCGCTTGTGCTCATGAATTTCACAACTACATTTGGACCGATATTGATCGTCGCAGAATTATAAACTTGATAGTATTGGTTTACCACATAAGGTACTTCCTTTATATTCCAGCTGACGGTTTTATCCTGGACAGTTCCGAATAAATAAATACCATTGTGTTTATTTTTCATAGTTGGTTCGTCCGGGTTATGAAAAACATTACTTGGATCTAAAGTGTAAAATGCATTGAAATAAATAGGCTTTCCATTGTCGTACAATGCGTTGTTGGTAAAGCGGCTTATGTTGGCATCTATCATAGAAGAACTGCCATAAAATGCTTGGGAATCATACCGAGAGCCATCCAACGTGTGTGCTATTCTACAATGATCAAAAGTAAAGGCAGCTGATTGGGTCCAACCTATATCGACAGCACGATTTGTTCCACCGCTGTTTTGACCTGCATAGAATATATCTACATATTTGAATACAGAACCTACTGATCCACTAAGATCCAATGAAACCCAATCTCCCTTTTCAGGCTTACTTGCCATAATGTCGTTATTCGTGTCGCCACAGTAACGGTCATCAGCCAGTGAGGTGAAAACAATACGTTTATCTGCTGTTCCTTCAGCTAATATTTTACCATTTTCATAAATACCAATTCCTGCATTCTTAATTTTTACGACCACCCCAGGCTTGATAGTTAAAATAGATTCTACTCTTAAATCTGAGCCTTCAATCACATAAACAAAACCTGGCTCCCAAACAGTAGGTTTGTCAATTTTCCCCGATACAATGATAACATCACAGGAAGTTACTTGAGGAATGGGTTCGGCATCATCACTTTTCGAACAGCTTATAAATACTGTTACTGTAATTAACATCATCCAAGTCATTCTGATGTTTGTTAAAATCTTTGCTTTCATTTCATTAATTTTTATCGTTTATAATTTTATTTTTCAATTGATCTCGCCAAGCATTGCCTTTGATTTAATTTGATAAAGCAAAGTTATCCTCGATAAATTTCCGTTTATACCCCCTAAAGGGGGAAAAACACAAAAGCGATAAAACCTTGATTTTAAGAATCTTCTTATCTTTGTTTATATTTGAATGAACCAATAGTACATTGACCAAATTTCCTGATACCCCCTAAAGGGGGTTTTAATCAAGAGAGCCCTCAACTACCTTTGTCAAATAAATATTTGAATAAAACCCACTAATCAAATAATATCATGGAAAGATTTATAATTAGAGGTGTACCGCAGTATATAATTCTATCGTTCAGTTTTATTTTTCTGATACTGAGCATGAATGCATCTGGGCAACAGCCAATTGTTGATTCTTTAAAACTTGAACTTGAGAAGAAAAATATCTCAGTAGATAGACAGTTGGAGTTATATGATGCACTTGTATACAGTTTATGGGAACAGGATGCTGAAAAAGGAATTGAATATGGTAAAAAAGGTATTGCTCTTGCAAAAAAACATGACAATAAAAAATGGTTATCTATAATATATAGCCATACGGCAATGTCATTTTTCTACCTTTCACAATATGATTCAGCACATTATTATCAAGACCTAGCATTTGAGCCAGCATCTGAGTTAACGGGCTTTAAAGAGTTGGCCAGTGCACATATGAACAAAGGTTCTATCTATAAAATGCAAGACAACCATCCTGAAGCTATAAAGGAATACCTTAAATCATTACAACTATTTGAAAAGGAAGGTCATGATCAAGGTAGGGGAATGGCACTCGGAAACATAGCCCATGTATACCTTCAACTCAGAAATTTCAAACAAGCAGAGAAATATCTGAAACAATCTGAAGATCTGGCCATAAAAAGTAATAATAAAGAGAGTCTAGGATCAGTTGCTATCGCTTTGACAAATATCTACCAAGAAACCGACATGCCAAAAGCCATTGATTATGCAAAGCGCGCTGTCGATATCTATAATCAATTAGGTAATAAATACAGCGAAGCAGTTGCCCTTTCGGTATTGGGTAGATGTTATCAAGAAACAGGAGATTATAAGCAGGCGGAGCTATTTACTGAAAGAGGTCTTGCATTAGCTAAGGAGGTAAACTACCCAAATTTGCTAGCCCAGCTATTAATTAACTTATCAAATGTGCGCTATTATCAAGGTAATTATCATGAGAGCGATCAGCTTGCAAGTGAAGCCAGAAAGTTAGATTCTTCTAATATTGAGATCAAACACAATGTACTGTACAATCATATTAGAAATAATATGTATCTCGGCAAATTAAAAACGGTGGAAGACTATATTGATGAATATTCTGAATCTATACAGCAATTTGCTACCGATGGATATCAGGAATCTATATCAGATTTGGAAGTAAAATACGAAACAGAAAAAAAAGAATTACAAATAACAGCATTGGAAAAACAACGACAATTATATATTTGGCTAGGCATCGCCATAGGAGGGATTTTGCTTATTGCTTTAGCTTTCGCCTTTGTGCGATATCGATTGGCAGTAAATAAACGTAAATTGGCAGAGCAAGAAAGCAGACGTTTAGAACAGGAAAAACAGTTGGTGGCTGTTCAAGCAACCCTTGATGGTGAAGCTGCAGAAAGAACCCGACTTGCAAAAGATCTGCATGATGGACTAGGAGGGATGTTGTCTGCTGTAAAATTAAATCTACCGCAAGTGAATGGAGATGCTTTATTAGAAGCAATGGATGTGACGCGTTTTCAAACCGCGTTGGGTATGTTGGACGATTCCATCCAAGAGCTACGCCGTGTGGCACATCATATGATGCCAGAATCATTGCTGCGATATGGACTCAAAGTGTCTCTGGCAGATTTCTGTGCTGCAATTCCAACAGCAGATTTCCATTATTTCGGAGACGAAGGTCGATTGCCTAGCAAAATGGAGATCATGGTTTATCGTTGTATCCATGAACTTGTAAACAATGCGCTCAAACATGCCGATGCAAATCATATTAACGTTCAGCTGGTTCAAGAATCAAATCGAGTGTCTTTCACGGTTCAAGATAATGGTAAGGGCTTTGATCAACAGACAACTTCTGAAGGAATGGGGCTCCGCAATATCCGTCAAAGAGTAGAAGCTTTTCAGGGAGAAATGGATGTTTTATCCTCTTCACAAGGAACTGAAATACATGTTGAACTGGAATTGAAAAAGAACAAAAGTTATGATTAATGTTGCAATCGTTGATGACCATAAAATCCTAACTGAAGGATTACAGAGTCTAATAGAAGGTTCAGGAATTGCCAAGGTTGCTGGGGTAGCTTATAGTGCAGCGGAATGCAGAAATTCGATCCGTTTTTGGAATCCTGAAGTTCTTCTTCTCGATGTTGGATTGCCAGATATTAGTGGTGTTGATTTCTGTAAAGAATTAAAGGAAAGTTTTCCAGAACTGAGGGTCTTGGCACTGACTACTCATAATGAATATAGTGTAGTCAGACAAATGTTAGAGCACGGAGCCTCAGGTTACCTTCTAAAAAATGCAATGTGCGAGGAGGTCCTCGCAGGAATCAAGGCTGTGGCTGAAGGTGAAACTTTCCTCTGCCATGAAATTGACCTACTGATGAAACGACCTAAAGAGACTCAGTTGTGGCTAAGCCAAAGGGAGCGAGAAATGCTGAAATTAGTAGCAGAAGGACTGACTAACACTGAAATCGCAGAACGCATATTCCTTAGCCCCGAAACCATAAAAAGCTACCGAAAGAATCTTCTCCTAAAATTGGATGCAAAAAATACAGCCGTATTGGTCAGAATCGCAATTGAGAAAAAATTGATATAATTAATCCTTACATATCATTCCACTTTAGGGAATTTCCAATAAGCTAACGAAAAAAACACTGCAGAGATTGTAGAAAATATCTGACCTGGCAATGCAAAGAAGTACCAAATCAATCCACAAATAATAATACTTCCAATGGCCAGCAGGAAGAGGGTTTGTTTCTGTATTTCTTGCAACGTGAGAAGTAGCAATCCTATAAATATGATCAATAACCCCATCATTACACTATAACCAAGATGAAATTGATATAAACTAAAGGTGGAGCCCAATAGTTTAAAATCATATTGGTCTAGATGCTTTTCGATAGAACCATCACTGCTCATCTGAACTTCTCCAAAAAGGTGTCCAATTCCAAGAATTATAAATGAAATAACACCTATTCTGAGGTAGGTTTTATAAGTCCATTTCATTTTCGGTTATTTCTTTAAATTGACGAAATAATCATAGGCTGCTTTGGCTATATCAGCAATCAGCTCTTCATTGGAATCAAAATTTTCCTTTGATTCAGTGATGAAAACACTGATGTAAAAATGCTGATCGTTGGGTAACACGACGATTCCAATATCATTTACTGCAGCCGTAATACCAGTTTCTTTGTTAGTTCCAGACCAACCCGTTTTATGAGCGACGTGAGTTCCTACAGGTAATTTGCCTTTTATGCGCTTTTCACCGGTGGTAGTTTCGAAATTTGTCCTCCAAAAAACAAAATAACTATTTTTCGATATTGGGTTATTCTCTTTTTCATAGAACAACATCATAGTTTTGCTGGCAGCTTTCGGGGTTGTCCAATTTTGAAACATATTCTCCCATTTGGCCTGCATATCGCGCTCATTATAAGTAATCTGGATGTCTTGAATGTTATTTTTCTTAAAATATTTCTCTACGTCTTTTGTTGATCCAACAAGTTTTATCAATACATCACAGGCTGTATTGTCACTGTGTGAAACTGCATATTGAATTAATTTCTCAATCGTAAAGCTCCCACCATTGGGGTTTTCATCCCGTAAAGGACTCCAAAATCCTGAAGTCATCAAATCTTTCTTGCCAACCTTTACCGTTTGATCCAATGAAAGTTTGCCTTTGTCAACCAAGTCTAAAACTGCCAATGCAATATGAAACTTAAATACACTCTGCATCGGAAATTTCTTGTCCCCAAGGATTGATAAAGTATCCCGCCCATTGTTTCCAATAATTGAAACTCCAACTACCGAATTTTTCTGCGAAATGATTTGTTCTATCTTCTTTTTTAAAAGAACAAGAGAGTCATTCTGTGCAAATGATAATTGGAAACTAAATAAGAAGATAAGGAAAGGGATAAAAACAAATTGGAATCTTTTCATAAGGTGTGAATGTATTGAGAATAAAGATAATGAAATTTGAGTAAGCAGCAATTAAAATTATAATAGCTTTAAGAAAGATCTCAGAGGATATTATTTAAACAAATATATTGAAGCAGCATAATTGTCTTCGCATCTTTTATCTCTCCATTTTTTGTCATTTTTACGGCATCTTCAATCGAAGGTTCCAGAACTTCTATATTCTCTTCCTCATGTTCAACACCGCCGCCTTCATTTATTTTCATTTCTTTGGTGTATTCTGCAATAAAAAAATATAAAATTTCAGTAACTGATCCAGGTGACATATAAGCCTCAAATATTTTCTGAACTTCCGAAATCTTAAATCCTGTTTCTTCTTCAGTTTCTCGTCGAATGCAATCCTCCGGATTATCATTGTTCAACAAACCAGCACAAGCTTCTATCAGCATTCCTGTTTCATTACCGTTGATATAGGTAGGCACGCGGAATTGTCTCGTAAGAATTACTGTTCTATTTTCTTTATTATATAATAGTATTACCGCTCCATTTCCTCTATCATATGCCTCTCTGCTTTGAATTTGTTTCGTTCCATCCTTTTTTATGTATTCATACGTGACTTTCTTAAGGATATACCAATTATCAGAAAGAATTTCTGTCTTTAGGATCTTTATATTTTCTATCATGTGAGTATAATTGTCGTAATTTTAATTGGTCTATAGTGTTTTTATAATTGTTTATTTGAATAATAAACAGAATTCATGACGATGATATTATACGTTTTGCGAAATAAATTTCCCAATTAAAAATTATAACAATTATAGCCTGTTTTAAACTGTCTCTTTCAATTCTTCTCTTCGAAACCTTATAATCTTTTCGACAAATTCTTCTGGAAATTCATTTTCATTTGGAATCTGAATAACGGATTTAGAAACTTTATAATCTTTTAGTTCATCCTTAAAATGCTCTAGGAAATCCTGGCTCCAAGGATGGGAAAGCGATAGATGATTTGGAAATCCTGCATAATAAAGAAGGAACTTTTTCCCAATCTTAAAAGCAGGGATTTGATAGCTAATTACCTCCTCAGCTTCAGGAACAATTTGATTGATTATTTTCCTGGTTAACTCCATTCTTTTTAAGATATCTCCTGAAAAGCTGGAGTGATATTCATCGATGTTTTTAAAATTCGTTTTTGCCATAATTTTTAAGTTTTTCGTTGTTTATATATGAAATAGCAAGAATAATCCCGACAACAATTGGCATTAGAATATATCCTATATTACCGTCAACAATAATATGGCTTAAGGCCGCAAAAAACAGGTTGAAAGCCAAGCCCGCATAAGCCCATTCTTTGATTTTTGGGTTTAGTCTTGGAATCATCAATGCCGTTGCCCCAATAATTTTACAAACAATCAAACTGATCGCAAAATAATCAGGATAACCCAATGGCTTGGTACCTGCATTATACTGGTCAGGAGCAAAAATAGTAGCCGTCAAAGGCATTATTGCTTCAAATAAGAAGATAAATGTGGTGGAAAGCCAATAGTAAATTTTAATTCTTTTCATAATTTTTAAGTTTAAAATGAATAATCAAAATTACTAGAGGAGAAGGATTTGACACTTGCCATAAGGCAAGAAATGGAACTGCTAACTTAATATGAAGCCTGTTCGATATTGAACATAATGAAGACTTAAAATAATGAGGAATTAAATTGAATTATTCTGGGATAAAAATTCTTTTTGGGTTTTGAAAGGATAGGGTATTCTCAACATAATAAGGAATCCCCATATATATAAGAACTTTTCCTTTTCCTTCAAGATAATTATTTCCATCAGCTAATACCGCAAATGGAACACGCTTTTTCTCCTTCCATTTATAAGGTGTATAATGGTAATCCCCAATTAAGGTATCACCTTTTACATTTCCACTAATTTCACCTATTACACGGTAACCTCCTGGCTTCGTATTGACCATCTCACCATAAAAGCGATCCGGAAATCGAATTAACCTAATCCTAGTTGTATCTCTTCCGTCTATATGGACATAATGCTTTTCGTTTTCATTAAGCTTCTTTTTATGACTACAACCTAAAAGAATGGAAATAAATAAAACTAGAATTATTCGCATATCGATTTCTTAAAAGAAAGAATCTAATTTAATTAATCTTGAGGGAATCAGAATAATAATTTCAGGGTATAGTATCTTTTAATTCAATTTTATATTGATTATAATATTTATTCAAGGTTTCGATTAGTTGATCATAACTTATGTCAAGTCCAACTGCACTAATATTCGGTGAACTATAATTAGCATTATTAAACTGCATCATTTTTCGTCTGACTAGGTTGGTTTCATTTTTAATTCATTTCGAAGGATCATATAATTTATTTATTATGATCTTTGTGCTATTTATTTTTATTTCTTTAAAACCTTTTATTTCATTCCATTTTATGTTGTCGGTCAATGATTTCTTTGGATTTACATTTAATCCTTGAGAGTCAATAATCAGCGCTAATTGCGGATTAATAACTCTTATTAAAGATAAAATCATTGCAACTCCAAATAAAAGTATTGAAGAAACCCCAATTACCTGGGTTATGATAGGAGAACTTTTATATTTAGAAAAGTTTCCAGGTTCAATGAGTAAATATGTACCTAGGAGAACAAATACAAAAGATAGAATGATTATAATAAATAATTTCTTTTTATTGGTACAGACCTCAATTCTTTCCATTAATCTGGCTTTTATGAAAGTTAATAATTGACAAACCCCTGTGAGCAGGGAGTTGTTTTTTGGTTCTATAATTTTAACCATAGTGCAGGACGAATACCTCCTCCGTCCTTTGGTCTTCCATAAATTCCATTTAAGCAGAAACAGGTGTTACTCTGATTTGTCCTCCAATTGCTTTCAGCACTTTCATAATGGTTTCAAACTGTGGTTTTGCTCCTTCCGATAATGCTTTGTACAAACTTGAGCGGCTCATTCCTGTTTCTTCGGCTATTTTGGTCATTCCAATTGCTTTAGCAATATGCCCGATTGCGGTAATCACGTCGGTATCATTACCTTCTTCTAAAACTGTATTAAGATATTCAGCAATCATTTCATTGCTGTCCAAATAGTCTGCGATATCAAATTTTGAAGTTTCCATTTTTCTTATTTTTTTAATTTTTTCCAAATCTCCTTTGCCCTTTCGATGTCCTGCTGTTGTGTGGATTTATCTCCGCCTATAAGTAAAAGGATTATTTTTCTGTCCTGCTCTCCGAAATAAACCCGATACCCTTTTGCATAATTTATTCTCAACTCACTAATTCCCTCTCCAACAGGTTTGCAGTCGCCAAAATACTCGTCATTTTCAATTTTCTGTATTCTGAAAATAATTTTGGCTTTGGCTCTCAAATCTTTTAATTTCTTTAGCCACTTGTCAAATTCTGGCGTTTTTTCGATAAAGTACATTTGTAAATATGTATCCTAATGGATACAAAATTATGAAAATAATTTTAATGCTTTAACATTCAAAATGATAGTTTTGGGTTTCGGTTTGCGTGAAGGATTGCTTTGGAAAACCCAGCCCGCAAGCATTTTATGAATTAACTACGATGGGTTTGTATAAAAGTAAAGGGAAAAGCCAAAAAACAATAAACCAAAAGCGAGTATTTGGCAACTGCACTCCAAATGCAGTCTATGCAAGCAGAATAACAATGACAAACTGCTCTTGCAGGCTGGATAACAGGACTGAATGGGAATAGAAGCACGAACATCAAAAACGAATTTTGAAGCTTAGCATCAAACTAGATAATATTTGAAGCACAATCGGGCGGGATTGCCTACGGCGATCCCGTTAGGGGGGGGCTAAAAGATAAAAATCAAAAACCTTAACGTTATCACGAGATTTTGTTGTTTACAGGGGGCTGCTCAAACAAGTTTGGCAACCCCCTGTAAACAACAAAATCCATCAATTACATTGATGGATTTTTGATTTTTATATTTGCGGAGAGGGCGGGATTCGAACCCGCGGTACCGTTTCCAGTACGACAGTTTAGCAAACTGTTCCTTTCGGCCACTCAGGCACCTCTCCGGGTTTCGACAGTGCAAACATAACGCAAAATTTTCACTCTTCAAAGTCGATTTATCGAAAATTATGCAATTTGGCCGCACCGTTAAGCAACCTTTTGAATATCAATTTGTTTTTTTAACTATCTTTTTTCTTGTTCAGATCATAATCGATCCTAACATGATAAATACTCTTCAACATCGCCTTGAAAATCTTCGCCGATTCCGAGATCTCGCGCATTGTAATATCCGCATTTTGGAACTGACGTTGCATTAACTTATGGTCAATGATCTTGTCGACAAGGTTGTTGATAGATTCTTCAGTTGGTTCTTTTAATGCTCTGGAGGCGGCTTCAACCGAGTCTGCCATCATCAATACCGCAGTCTCCTTAGAAAAAGGAACTGGACCCGGATATTTAAAGATAGACTCGTCGATTACCTTATCAGGATTTGCCTTAATAGCCATATTATAGAAGTAATCAACCTTCGTCGTACCGTGGTGGGTACGGATAAAGTCGATTACCACCTCTGGCATCTGATTTTTGCGTGCCATTTCAATCCCTTTCAGAACGTGTGAAATAATAATCTGTGCACTTTGTTCCGGTGTCAATTCTTCGTGAGGGTTGTCGTTTGTTTTTTGGTTCTCGATAAAGTACAAAGGGTTGATCATTTTACCGATATCATGATACAGAGCACCGGCACGGACCAAAAGCGGGTTACCACCGATTTTGTAGATTGCTGCTTCAGCAAGATTCGCTACCTGCAAGGAGTGCTGGAATGTTCCGGGAGCCTTCAGAGAAAGTTCGCGCAGCAGCCTTGAATTGGAATTTGTCAATTCCATTAAGGTCAAGTCTGAAACTATTCCAAATAGTTTCTCAAAAGCATAAATCAACGGGTAGGCTAGGAGCGTCAGACCCACACTCACCGTAAACGGAAGGATATCTTGCCAATAGATGGTCGAAAAAGATCCGTTCCTTGTCAATACCAAACCTACATAAGCGAGGATATATGTTCCAAGAATCAACACACTCGAAACCAAGAATTGCTCTCTTTTTACCAATGTCCGGATACTATAGATCGCTACCATACCGGCTGTAAATTGCAAGAATACAAAGTCAAAGCTGTTAGGTACGAACAATCCCGCAACCAACACCATTAAGATATGAATGTTCAAAGCAATACGGGTATCAAAAAGTAACCTAAAGATAATCGGCACACTACAATAAGGAATGTAGTATAGACTAGGTATCTTGATCTTGATTGCCCAGCTCAGTACGCCCAGCATCACCAAAATAACGATGAAGATAATGAATAGGAGCCTGTTATTATTGAATATATCTCTTCTGAAAAAGTATAGGAATACCATTAACAGAGACATTGCCAAGGAAATCAGAATAAAGTGACCAAAAGTAACCATATTCTGCTCACCACTGATCCTAGATTCATCTTCAAATACCTTACGTAGGGATTCTAGCTTTTGATAAGTATCGTTGTTGATGATCTTACCTTGCTCCGCTATCAATTCATCTTTTTGGACCATTCCTCTCGTAGTGGAGATATTGGCCAATGCATTTTGCTCAACCTTGTTGGTTTGAGACTCATTGAAAACAAAATTGATCGTTATGTAATTCTTCAATACCTCTGCCAACCAACGCTTATGTTCGATGAGTTTGTTTTTTTCCAATGCCCCAACTATATATTGGTTAGCTGATTCAATGGTGAAAACATCAACGGTATTCTTTTGTTGAGCTATATTGTCATGGATTAATACAAAATTATACTCCAAAGAAGTTGGATCATTTTTGGTTGAGTCGCTGCCTTTATTTTGGAATCTATTATTTAAGGAAACCACACCACGTTCATAGATATAGTTCAATAGGGCAGTTCCTACCTCACGGTAATCATTGATATCTCCGGTTTCGGCAGAGTCCAACTGACTAGCCTGCCATTTCTCGTTCAGATCCGTGTTGAATTGGTCAATCTGCTCTTTACTAGCTACATCATTGAGGTTATAGATAGGCTGTACAGTACGCAGGATATATTGCCTGTCGCGTTCCATTTCCTCAGCAGTTTTCAAGATTGCAAAGTTGTATGGAGAGATCAGGTTTTCATGATTCCATGATTTTCCCTTCTGATATTCATACCTGAAACGAGGTTGCTTAGGCAAGAAAATACAGATTAAAACAATGGTAAGCACAACCATCCCATATTTCCATAGGGTTGAGTTTTGCTGTAATTTATCCTTTGGGTAGTTTATTTTTAATTTCGCCACGCTTTATTTTTAGTGATCCTAACAAACAAATGTAATTATTTTACCGCAAACAGTTTCCCTTAAACGCAATACAATCCAGAATCGTTTCCCTGAATAAATTATTAAGGGTTCAGACTAGGTCAGATAGGGGACTCAGTCCTCTCTCGTACGGACCTCAAACGGACTTTGTTCGGACCTTGTTCGGATGCGATCCGAACAAGGTCCGAATCAGGTCCGAGCAAGGTGCGAATGAAAGAGGACGGAGAGTGGGAGAAGATACAATGACAGATGGCGGGAAGGAAAAATATTGGCTGGTTGGTGGGGACACCAACCAGGGCGAGATTGCTGGTCGGTGAGGACACCAACCAGGGCAAAGTGCCGTGGTCGGTGTCTCCACCGACCACTAAACTGTGAAGCTAATAGTGGATTTAGGCAAAGCGGTAAACTTTTTTAAGGACGAGTAATTGATTGCTGGTTGGTGCGGAAGACAACCAGAGCGAGAAAAGGACACCAACCAGGGCAAAGTGCCGTGGTCGGTGTCTCCACCGACCACTAAACTGTGAAGCTAATAGTGGATTTAGGCAAAACGGCAAACATTATAAAGGACGAGTCATTGATTGCTGGTTGGTGCGGAAGACAACCAGAGCGAGAAAGAGGACACCAACCAGGGCAAATCGCCGTGGTCGGTGTCTCCACCGACCACTAAACTGTGAAACTAATAGTGAATCAAGGCAAAACGGTAAACTTTTTTTAGGACGAGTCATTGATTGCTGGTTGGTGGGGACACCAACCAGGGCATTATGCTTGTTGGTGCGGAAGACAACCAGAGCGAGAAAGAAGACACCAACCAGGGCCTTATGCTTGTTGGTGCGGAAGACAACCAGAGCGAGAAAGAAGACACCAACCAGGGCCTTATACTTGTTGGCGAAAAGGAGGACACCAACCAAGGCTTTATAAATGTCTGAATCTTTTCAAAAAGTTTAGGATGTTTCTGATAGCAGATAATACTTGTTATCTTTGCAGAAATTTTAAGACATGTCTACACAACAACACTTAATTGCACCTTCGGTATTAGCGGCAGATTTTGCTAATCTTGAGCGCGATGTACAGATGGTTAATGAGAGCGAAGCAGATTGGTTTCACATTGATATTATGGATGGCGTATTCGTTCCAAATATCTCTTTTGGTTTTCCGGTGATGAATGCGATTGCTAAGCATGCTAAGAAACCATTGGATGTACATTTGATGATCGTAGATCCTGATCGTTATTTACAGGTTTGTAAGGATAATGGTGCTGAAATCATTACGGTTCATTATGAAGCTTGCACGCACTTACATCGCACATTAGCAGCGATTAAGGAACTGGGATGTAAAGCAGGTGTTGCATTAAATCCTCATACGCCGGTATCTCTGTTGAAAGATGTGATCCAAGATATCGACTTAGTATGTTTGATGTCGGTAAACCCTGGGTTTGGTGGACAGAAATTTATTGAACGTACTTACAGCAAGATTAAAGAATTGCGCGCATTGGCAATCGAGAACAATACGGATGTATTGATCGAGATTGATGGTGGAGTAGGACTTTCAAATGCTGGCAAGTTATTAGAAGCTGGCGCTGATGTTTTGGTTGCAGGATCTTTTGTGTTCAATTCTCAGGATCAAAAAGAAACTATCAAAGCTTTAAAAGATATAGACATAAATATTCAATCTGCATAAAGATTTAAGAGCGGCCATTTTGCCGCTTTTTTTATTTATTCATGGGATGGTATAGCTGTTTAAACAGTTTGTTTAGAATTGTTCCAAATTGGCTTGAACATATTGATTGTTGTATTAAACCGTGGGTTTTTAGTACTTTTGCGGAAAATCTTGAAAATGGTTTTTAGCTGAATCTCGGCAAAAAAGGGAAAGTCCTAAACTGATAGATAAAATTAATGGAGATATTGATTTTAAATTAACTTAATTTATTAAACACCTGGTAGTTCTTGTCAAAGACTGCCATTAAACTTTGGAAAATATATATGAGTATTTACAACGATTACGTACAAGAGGTTGTAGAACGAAAAGGTCAAGGATTACATCCAAAACCAATTGACGGTGCTGAACTTTTAAGTGAAGTTATAGCTCAAATTAAAGATAAGGACAATGAGCATAGAGAAGAATCTTTGCGATTGTTTATTTATAATACCTTGCCAGGAACTACTCCGGCGGCAGGAGTGAAAGCACAATTCCTCAAGGAAATCATTTTAGGAGAGGTTGCTGTTGAAGAAATTACACCAACTTATGCATTTGAGTTATTATCTCATATGAAAGGTGGTCCTTCTATAAAAGTATTATTGGATTTAGCTTTAGGTCATGATGAATATATTGCTAAACAAGCTGCAGAAGTATTGAAAACACAAGTTTTCTTATATGATGCAGATACCCAACGCTTGAAAGATGCTTACGAGGCAGGAAATGCAATTGCCAAAGATATTTTGGAGAGCTATGCAAAAGCAGAATTCTTTACCAATTTACCAGAAGTAGCTGAAGAGATCAAGGTAGTTACCTTTATTGCTGGCGAAGGTGATATTTCTACGGATTTATTATCTCCAGGAAATCAAGCGCACTCTAGGTCTGACCGTGAGTTGCATGGTAAGTGTATGATCACACCTGAGGCACAACAACAGATTGAAGATTTGAAAGTTCAATTTCCTGATGCGAGCGTGATGTTGATTGCGGAGAAAGGTACGATGGGTGTTGGTTCTTCACGTATGTCAGGAGTAAACAATGTTGCATTATGGACAGGTAAGCAAGCTTCACCTTATGTTCCTTTTGTGAATATTGCTCCGATTGTTGCAGGTACAAATGGTATTTCTCCAATTTTCTTGACTACTGTTGATGTAACTGGTGGTATCGGAATCGATTTGAAAAACTGGGTTAAGAAAACGGATGCTGAAGGAAATGTTGTCCGTAATGAAAAAGACGAGCCTATTTTGGAGGAAGTATATTCTGTGGCAACAGGTACTGTCTTAACGATCAATACCAAAACTAAGAAATTATATCAAGGTGATAAGGAGTTAATCGATATTTCTCGTTCATTAACACCTCAGAAAATGGAATTTATCAAAGCTGGTGGTTCTTATGCCATTGTTTTTGGTAAGAAAATCCAAACATTCGCAGCACAAACTTTGGGAATTACTGCTCCTTCAGTATTTGCACCTGCGAAAGAAGTTTCCATTGAAGGTCAAGGCTTGACTGCGGTTGAGAAGATTTTCAACAGAAATGCAGTTGGTTCTACTCCGGATAAAACTCTACATGCAGGTTCTGATGTTCGCGTTAAAGTAAATATTGTAGGATCACAAGATACTACAGGATTAATGACAGCGCAAGAGCTAGAAGCAATGGCTGCAACGGTTATTGCTCCTAGCGTAGATGGTGCTTATCAATCAGGATGTCATACAGCATCAGTATGGGACAAGAAAGCGCAAGCTAATATCCCTAAGTTGATGAAGTTTATGAACGACTTCGGGTTGATTACCGCTCGTGATCCTAAAGGAGATTATCATTCCATGACTGACGTTATTCACAAGGTCTTGAATGATATTACGATTGACGAGTGGGCTATCATCATCGGAGGAGATTCACATACACGTATGTCCAAAGGTGTTGCTTTCGGAGCTGACTCAGGTACAGTAGCATTGGCTTTGGCAACAGGAGAGGCGTCGATGCCAATCCCAGAATCAGTTAAGGTGACATTTAAAGGAAGCATGAAAGAGCACATGGATTTCCGTGATGTAGTTCATGCTACTCAACAACAGATGTTACAGCAATTCGCTGGAGAAAATGTTTTCCAAGGTCGTATTATCGAAGTTCATATCGGAACGTTGTTGGCTGACCAAGCTTTCACATTTACTGACTGGACTGCTGAAATGAAAGCTAAAGCATCGATCTGTATTTCTCAAGATGAAACATTGATTCAATCGCTAGAAATTGCGAAATCTCGTATCAAGATTATGATGGAGAAAGGTATGGACAACAAGAACCAAGTATTACAAGGATTGATCGACAAAGCTAACAAGCGTATTGAAGAAATCAGATCTGGAGAAAAACCAGCTTTACAACCTGATGCAAATGCTAAATACTATGCTGAAGTTGTTATTGATTTAGATATTATAGATGAGCCAATGATTGCCGATCCGGATGTAAACAATGAGGACGTTTCTAAACGTTATACGCATGATACTATCCGTGATCTTTCATATTACGCAGGTAACAAGAAGGTTGATTTAGGATTCGTGGGATCTTGTATGGTTCACAAGGACGATTTAAAGATCGTTTCTAAAATGCTGAAAAATATTGAGGAGCAGAAGGGATTCGTAAGTTTCAATGCACCATTGGTTGTTGCTGCTCCAACTTACAATATTATCGACGAGTTGAAAGCAGAAGGTGATTGGGAATTCTTGCAAAAATATTCTGGATTTGAATTCAACGATGCATTGCCTAAGAGCGTTGCACGTACTGAATATGAAAACATAATGTATTTGGAGCGTCCGGGATGTAACCTTTGTATGGGTAACCAAGAGAAAGCTGCTAAAGGAGATACCGTTATGGCTACTTCCACGCGTCTATTCCAAGGTCGTGTAGTAGAAGATAGAGATGGTAAGAAAGGTGAATCTTTGTTAGCATCGACTCCAGTAGTTGTTCTTTCAGCGATATTAGGTCGTATTCCTAATATTGAGGAGTACAAAGCTGCGGTAGTGGGTATTGATTTGACAAAATTCACACCTGTTTCTACGAAGTAATTATTTTACAATAAGATACATGAAGGCTGTCTAAATTTTAGGCAGCCTTTTTTTGTAAACCAATTGTTTAGTTAGTTGTTTCTAAAATGTGTCCTTAGAATGATTTTAAATTAGATTTACTTGACACTAATATTAAGAAAGAAATTTAAAAAATGAGTACTTTGTAAATGCTTACAAAAGCAATCAAAAAAATATAAAAACACTAATGTTATGGCATTTGATATAGACATGATCAAGAAAGTTTATTCACAATATGATGAGCGTGTAAACGCTGCTCGTCAAGTTGTAAATAAGCCTTTGACTTTATCTGAGAAAATTTTATATACTCACCTTTGGGACGGAAACGCTACAGAGGCCTATGAGCGTGGAAAATCATACGTTGATTTTGCACCAGACCGTGTAGCGATGCAAGATGCTACGGCTCAAATGGCGTTGTTGCAGTTTATGCAAGCAGGTCGTCCTAAGGTTGCGGTTCCTTCAACTGTACATTGTGATCACTTGATTCAAGCTCGTGATGGTGCTGCAGAGGATTTAAATCGTGCAAAAAATGAAAGTTCAGAAGTATTTAACTTCTTAAGCTCAGTTTCTAACAAATATGGTATTGGTTTCTGGAAACCAGGAGCTGGTATTATTCACCAGGTTGTATTAGAGAATTATGCATTTCCAGGTGGTATGATGATCGGAACCGACTCTCATACTGTAAATGCAGGTGGTTTAGGTATGGTTGCTATCGGTGTTGGTGGTGCTGATGCGTGTGATGTGATGGCAGGATTACCTTGGGAGCTTAAATTCCCTAAACTTATCGGTGTTAAATTAACTGGTAAATTATCAGGATGGGCTGCGCCAAAAGATGTAATCTTGAAGGTTGCTGGTATCTTAACTGTAAAAGGTGGTACTGGTGCTATCGTAGAATATTTCGGTGAGGGTGCTGAGTCATTATCATGTACTGGTAAGGGAACAATCTGTAATATGGGTGCGGAAATTGGTGCTACCACTTCAACATTCGGGTACGATGCGTCAATGGAACGTTATTTACGTGCTACTGACCGTGCAGAAGTTGCTGATGCTGCAAACGCAATAAAAGAACACTTGACAGCAGACCCTGAAGTTTATGCTAATCCTGAACAATATTTCGATCAATTGATTGAAATCAACTTGTCTGAATTGGAACCATCCTTGAATGGTCCATTTACTCCAGACTTGTATACTCCAATTTCTCGCATGCGTGAGGAAGCAGGTAAAAACGGATGGCCAACAAAAGTAGAGTGGGGATTGATTGGTTCATGTACAAACTCTTCTTACGAAGATTTGTCACGTGCTGCATCAATTGCTCGTCAGGCTGTTGAGAAAGGTTTAGTTACTAAAGCTGAATTCGGTATTAATCCAGGTTCAGAGCAAGTACGTTTTACTGCTGACCGCGATGGTTTATTAAAGACTTTTGAAGACCTTAACGCTACAATCTTTACCAATGCATGTGGACCATGTATCGGTATGTGGGACCGTGCAGGTGCTGAGAAACAAGAGAAGAATACAATCGTTCACTCATTCAACCGTAACTTTGCGAAACGTGCTGACGGTAACCCTAATACATTTGCATTTGTTACCTCTCCAGAGATGGTTGCAGCAATTGCGATCTCCGGTGATTTAGGATTTAACCCATTGGTTGATACCTTGACAAACAAAGACGGCGAACAAATCAAATTAGATCCTCCTACAGGTGATGAATTGCCAGAAAAAGGATTTGCAGTTGATGATCCAGGATACCAAGCTCCAGCAGAAGATGGTTCAAAAGTTGAAGTTGATGTAGATCCTAATTCTGATCGTCTTCAATTATTGGAGCCTTTCGCAGCATGGGAAGGTACGGACCTTAAAGGTTTGAAATTATTGATCAAAGCTAAAGGTAAATGTACTACTGACCACATTTCTATGGCTGGTCCATGGTTGAAATACCGTGGTCACTTGGACAACATTTCCAACAATATGTTGATCGGTGCGGTGAACTACTTCAACGAAAAAACTGATAACGTGAAGAATCAATTGACTGGCGAGTATGGTCCAGTTCCAGCAACACAACGTGATTACAAAGCTGAGGGAATTGGTTCAATCGTTGTAGGTGACGAAAACTATGGTGAAGGTTCATCTCGTGAGCATGCAGCTATGGAGCCTCGTCATTTAGGTGTTCGTGCTGTATTGGTGAAATCATTCGCTCGTATTCACGAAACAAACTTGAAGAAACAAGGTATGCTTGGTCTTACCTTCGATAATAAAGATGATTACGATAAAATCCAAGAAGACGATACCATCGATATCATCGGATTAACTGAATTCGCTCCTAACAAACCGCTAACGCTGGTATTGCACCATGCAGACGGTACGTCAGAAGAAATTCTTGCAAACCATACGTACAATGAACAACAGATCGGTTGGTTCAAAGCAGGTGGTGCATTGAATATTATTCGCGCGAATCAGAGTTAGACAGTAGACATAAGACATAAGACAAAAGACTTAGGCTTGTGTCCAATCCTAAATAGGATTGATTTAAATTTTACTGAATTTATTATTGTGTTTGGTGGAGACACATGCATGATTTAAAAAGTGCTGTTCCGATGGGGCAGCACTTTTTTTAGACAGTAGACAGTAGACAGTAGACATAAGACATAAGACATAAGACTTGTGTCCAATCCTAAATTGGCAATGTCATTAAGGGAGTTTAACAAACATGCCAAGGCGATGGCGTTGTGCTGGACGTGGTTCGCCGTGGTCGGTGAAGACACCGACCACTATTGTTTCTAAATCATAAAAATAGTTTCCTAATCTTGCGATTAGGAATGACAGCCATGTCGTGGGAAAGGGGTTATAGTGACACCCCTACAGGGTTGGATGGCATCGAATAATCATTTCTAGAATAGTTGCACCCCTAGCGGGGTTGTGTGGCGTGAATTGTGATTTTCGAAAAGAGCAAAACCCCATCGGGGTGACACTATTATAGCTGGAGTTAAACAAACATGCCACACCTACGGCGTTGGTTTTTGAGGCGATAAACATTTCTATAGATATTACATGCCGATGGTATTTAAGAGATATTTCATGTCTCCGGCACTTAACCCCGATGGGGTTAGTTCGCCGTGGCAGGTGTCCCCACCTGCCACTGAATACTTTTCTATGGCATATTAATCACAAGGGGTTAATCCTATTTATAGCCTTGTTTTTTTCTAATCTTATTGACATTGCCTAAATAGGGTTGATTTAAATTTTACTGGATCTATTTCGTGGTTGGTGGGGACACCAACCACGGCATTTCTGTCGCCTTGCATTGTCTAATGTCTTATGTCTATTGTCTATAAAATATTAATTCACTATTCTAGGTGGTTGGTGAGGACACCAACCACGGCAAATTCGCTATTCTAGGTGGTTAGTGAGGACACCAACCACGGCAAATTTACCATACTAGGTGGTTGGTAGAGACACACTAACACGGCAAATTTGCCATTCTAGGTGGTTGGTAGAGACAAACAACCACGGCATCTCCACCGCCTTGCACTTTCTAATGTCTTATGTCTTATGTCTATTGTCTATAAAATAATAATCCGCTATTCGAGGTTGCTATCTCAAATCTCATATCTCACATCTCAAATCTATTCCCTACCTTTAATTTCCCTTTTAATCCTAAAACGGTAATGAGTAAAAATCTATTGAAAACATTGGCTTTAACGGCTATTTTACTAAGCTCTGGAATTATGGTAAACGCTCAGAAAACTCCTTATGAATTGGATCCCAATAAGAATACTACGGTTACTTATGAGGAGATGACGGATTATTATGCTTCGCTACTTAAGGGTAGGAAGGATGTTAAATTGATTGATGTTGGGTCTACGGATGTTGGGAAGCCGTTGCAATTGATTGTTCTTTCGAAGGATGGCGATTTTGATCCGGTTAGTATCAAATCTAAGGGTAAGGCTGTGATGTTGATCAATAATGGAATTCATCCTGGTGAGCCTGAAGGTATAGATGCTTCGATGATGTTTATCAGAGAATTGCTGAAGGGAAATCAATTGCCAGATAATTTGGTGCTGTGCGTTATTCCGGTTTACAATATTGCTGGGATGTTGAATCGAGGTGAATCGAGGGTGAATCAGAATGGTCCAAATGAGTATGGTTTTCGAGGATCAAGACAGCATTATGATTTGAATAGAGATTTTATAAAAGGGGACACAAGGAATTCAAGGTTGTTTCAGAAGATCTTTAGCACATGGGATCCCGATGTTTTCTTTGATACTCATACCAGCAATGGTGCGGATTACCAATATGTAATGACCCTGATTGAAACACATAAAGATAAGCTTCATCCCGAACTGGCTCCATTTATGAAATCCAGATTTACGGATGAATTGTATCGTCGGATGGAAAAGGCTGGGTTTCCAATGGTTCCTTATGTGAATCCAAAGGGAGAAACGTCGGAGTCAGGATTGGTTTCTTTCTTGGAAAGTCCTAGATATTCAACAGGTTATGCGGCATTGCATAATACCATTGGTTACATGCCTGAAACACATATGTGGAAGCCCTACAAACAAAGAGTGGAATCTACTTACACGCTCATGAAAAGTTTGTATGAGGTAGCTGTTCAGGAATCAAAAGAATTGGTAGCATTGCGTCAAAAAATAAAAGAATCTGTTGCCAAACAGATGGAATTTCCTGTTAGTTGGAAATTGGATACGGAGCATGTCGATACGATAGATTTTATGGGTTTTGAATCTGGTAAGAAGAAAAGTGATGTTTCTGGTCAGGAAAGACTGTATTATGATAGGAGCAAGCCTTTCAATAAACAAGTGCCTTATTATAGCCATTATAAACCATCAGTGATCATTACGAAACCTAAGGCCTACATTATTCCTCAGGCTTATGATAAATTGATAGAATTGATGCAGATCAATGGAGTTCAGATGAAGCAACTTGAGAAGGATGAGTTAATGGAGGTTGAGATGTATTATATTTCATCATATAAAACCCAAAGCCATCCTTATGAGGGACATTATCCTCATCATTCTGTTGAAGTTAGTCCGAAGATGATGAAGGTTCAGTTTTATGCTGGAGATTGGGTGGTTGAGACTGATCAACCTATGAACAGATATATTGTTGAAACATTGGAGCCACAAGGGATGGATTCGTTTTTTTCTTGGAATTTCTTTGACGCTATATTATCCCAAAAGGAATATTTTTCGGCCTATATTTTTGAAGATACTGCCGCTGATTTATTGAAGAAAGACCCAAAGCTAAAGCAAGAATTTGAAGATGCGAAAAAGAACGATCCAATCTTTGCTGCCGATGGTAGGACTCAATTAGAGTGGATTTATAAAAGAACCCATCATTATGAGCATGATTATGGACTTTATCCGATTGCTCGAGCTAGGTAAATTTTTAAGTTGAAAGCTGTTGACAAAAGGCTGTCATAATCTGCTTGTAAATTTGAGTATTCAATAACAAAAAAGAAAACATTATGAGCACAGCAGCATTTTTGACAAAGGAGCAGTTTTTAAATAATTGGCAAGGCCATAGAACTTTAACAAGAAAAACAATTGAGAAATTTCCTGAGAAGGAACTATTTGAATTCAGCATTGGTGGAATGCGGACTTTTAGTGATTTGATTAAGGAAATATTAAGTATAGGACTTCCAGGATTAGAGGATATTGTGAACAATAATATCAGTAAATACAATCATGATTTACCTTTTAACACGAAAGAGGCATTATTGGCGGAGTGGGATAGGCAAACCCCTTTGATTTCAGAATATTTTAATAAAATATCTGAGGATCGTATGAAAGAAGATTTCAATCTTTTTGGGGAGTTCAACTTTCCGATTAATCAAAATATGGTTTATTTTTTGGACAATGAGATTCATCACCGCGCGCAGGGGTATGTTTATTTGAGGTCATTGGGAATTGAGCCACCAATGTTCTGGGATCGATACTAAATCATTTTTAAAATAGAAAAGGGGCTGTCTCCTATGTTTGTGTCAAGCAAATGTAGGAGACATTTTTTGTTTTATAGATTTGCTGTATTTAGTGAAAAGAGGGAGAGCCTAGGGCTGTCTTAGTAGCTTTTTTAGCATACTGATTTTTAGAGATGGCCTTCCTCTTTTTCGCTTCCTAAGACAGAACAGAATGTAAGGCGGAATTACAGTCCAGCTTGAATATCCATCAGGAGACAAGTCCAAGGGAAGTTTCACTATTGATTTTTCAGTTTCACATCAAAAAATTAACATGAAAACACTCAAGCAGGTCGTTGGCA